>PGXB01000002.1:27473-281033 GCA_002838945.1 candidate division Zixibacteria bacterium HGW-Zixibacteria-1 | reverse complement strand
AACATCTGAACACCTCCTGTCCTTCGGGACTCAGGATGAGAAAGAATCATAATAATAGTATCCTTTCTCCGTGTCCACTAAATCGGGGGAACTTCAATAATTCCCATAAAATCTTGACAAAAGCGTTAAATTCCTTAAATTTAATTGTTGAGATTGATGTACATATTTACATACCCGTTCTCATATATATTCGAGGGCGATGTCTGCATTCTTTTTGAGGGCGAAATATTTTAATTTATTGATTTACTGCTAATGTCTTAATAATATAAATCCGAAGATTTTGGCCGGATTTTGTGTTCGGTGGAGCTGTGAATTTAATTGTTACAATAGTCAAGCGGAGAGGAATGGTCCCATGAAGAAAAGTATGTTGGTTTTGATTTTAGGATTAATCATTCTGTCATCCGGTGCGGCTCAGGCCAGTACTATTCGAGCAGAGGCTTCGCCTGAGGTTGCGCCCGGCTATATTTCTATCAACCAGCCATTCACCGTCGATATATATATGAATAATACAGATGACTGGGTTCTTGGTTACAGCATGCCGTTTGCTTTCTACAGCCCCGACGGCATTACTTCCGTCACCCACCGAAATGTGGGCGGTTTTGGCCCGTTCAGCTCCATCACTTTGAGCCCGGCATATCTGGGATATTGGGCCGTTTTAAACCAATGGACCGGATTCAGCTTTGACGGAAACCTGGCCGATACAATAAATCACACCGCCGTATCGATTGCCGGGTGGCCGAGTGGTTTGGGTGAACAGCTTAATATCCAGTTCGCCATGCAGATTAATCAGGTCGGAACTTTCTGTATCGATTCGGTCAGTATTCCCAATCAAATTCCCGCGGGCAAATTCGACTGGCTATTCGATTACCCGACTACTTTCAACGGTCCTTATTGCTGGCAGATAGTCAATTATGTCGATACCGATGCCGACGGCATCCTCGATTTCGAGGACAACTGCCCGCTTGTTCCTAATCCCGGGCAGGAAGATGCCGATGGTGACGGGTTGGGGGATGTCTGCGATGAATGCCCCAATGATCCCGATAATGATGCCGACGGCGACGGTGTTTGCGGTAATGTCGATAATTGTCCGACGACCTATAATCCGGGTCAGGAGGACAATGACGGCGACGGGCTGGGAAACGTCTGCGATGATTGCCCCAATGATCCCGATAATGATGCCGATGGCGACGGTGTCTGCGGCGATATCGATAACTGCCCCACATACAATCCGGATCAGGCCGATGCCGACTCCGACAATATCGGTGATATCTGTGACAATTGTCCTGATGCCGACAATTTCGATCAGGTCAACTCCGATGGCGACAGCTTCGGCGATGCCTGTGACAACTGCCCGTTTATAACTAATGAAGATCAGGCGGATATAGATGGGGATGGGGTCGGAGATATGTGCGACAACTGTCCCGATGTTTATAATCCGGACCAGGTTGACAGTGATGTCAACGGTGTCGGCGACGCCTGTGACACTATGAATCGTGTCTGGTATGTTAAAGCCGATGGCAGCGGTGATGCCCCGACCATTCAGGCGGCGGTCGACTCCTGTATCGACGGCGATACGGTGCTGGCGGCTGACGGGATCTTTGTCGGCGAAGGTAATTACAACATTGATTTTAACGGCAAAATGATTGTGGTCATGTCCGAAAATGGCCCCGAAAATACGATAATTGATTGTGCCGGCGCCAGGGACGGAGCCCGCCGCGGTTTTCTGTTCAGGAACGACGAAGGCGCCGGTTCGATACTGAACGGCTTTACCATCAAGAACGGTTTCGGGGTGGCGGATGCCGATATCAGCAGCGGCGACATTGCGGGCGGTTTGGTCGTATTGAATGCATCACCGACGATTTTAAACTGCATTTTTCTGGACAATGAAGTTTTTCCATCAAGCGGCATATCCGATGGTGGAGCCATGTATTGCTATATAAACGGAGCGATGACTATCTCGGGCTGTAAGTTTATCGGTAATAAGGCAAATATCGGCGGAGCGATTGAATTTGCAGGCGGTTCACTCCTGGTTGAGAATTGCGAATTTGTCGGTAATAATGCCGATAACGGCCCCGGCGGCGCGCTCTATGCGGAGAATACCGATGCTGAGATAAGGGGCTGCCTGTTCTATGGCAATACGGCCCGCTCCGGATCGGCCATCAATGCCCTCGGATCTTCGATTCGGCTGGATAATGTTACCATGGCATTTAATGCCGCCGACAGTGTCGGCGATCTTAATAGTGTGATATACGCTCTGATAAACTCTACACTTACGATCAACAACAGCATAATTGCCTATAATTCTCAATGCAAGGCAATCGAGTGCTTTGATATCAATATGGAGGATATCAATATCCACTGTTCGGATATATATGGCAATGAACTTGGTGACTGGAGCGGTTGCATCGTGGGAATGGATGCGGCCAATGATAACCTTTCGACCGACCCGATGTTCTGCGATACCATGTCTTATGATCTGCACGTCGATTATATGTCGCCATGTACCCCGACACTCAGTCCTTGCGGGCAGTTGATTGGCGCTCTGGGAGCCGGTTGCGGCATAAACCGAACGACTATTGAGCCCGAAATTATGTATGTCTTTTATGCCTATGCAATTGAAACGGCGAATGCGACGGTTTACCTGTCTGACCTTGGCGGCGGCTATACCGTCAACGATATCGATTTGAGCGGGCTGATGATTAATGATGTGATTATTCCTTATGATTTCGAAGTAATTCCGGCGGAAGGTGAATCCGGAGAAAAACTTAAGATGCGTTGTTCGCTGTCCGAATTTGTCGGGTACTATGGTCCGCTGTGGGATACGACCATACAGGAATTTACTCTGGCCTGGGCATTCAATGATGAAGTGGAGTCTTCTGCGACGGGTATCTTCAAAATGATCGGACACCGCTCCGGGGATGTCAATGCCGACGGCAATATCAATCTGGGTGATATCCTTTATTTGATTCAATTTTTGTATAACGGTGGTCCGGAACCGCTTCCGATGGTGCTTGCCGGCGATGTCAATACTACCGGCACGGTCAACATGAAAGATGTGACTTATCTGATAAATTTTCTGTATAAGGGAGGACCTGCTCCAACGGCACCGCTTCTTGATGCGGAACAATAGATTAACTGTGAGTAAATCATCGGGGACAGCGATCGGCTTGTGGCTGTCCCCGATGGGATTTGCCCATCATGTTGGTAAGAGCTATGATAACCCTCTTCTCATACAAAATTAACTTGACAGATTCCTGCCAAGAGGGGTATATTAATATCGGTATTAATAGTATTTTCAGTGGAAATACTGTATTTACTTAAAATAGTCTTTCGTCATTCTCCGTATCTGCTTAAAAGTAACGGGAGTAAAGGTGACAATCAAAGTATCTGCAATTGAATTGGCGGCAAAATGAGATTTCTTGGAATAATCAGCCGGTAATCTCTTTTGCAGAAAAATAAAATTATTATGGGCTAAGACGGGGCACTGTGTCGGCGGACGGATTTTATAAAAATATGAAATATAGTTTGTTGGGAACCAATAATTGCTTTACCCAAGGAGGGTGATTATGAAGCGTTATTTGCTGCTTCTTCCAATCCTTTTAATGATTTTGACAATTCAGAGCCAGGCTGCGGTTATCAGCGCCAAAGCCTCGCCGCTACTTCTCCCCGGACTGGTTGAAATCGGACAGCCATTTACCGTGGATATTTATATGAATAACAATGACGGCACCGAGCACCTTGGCTACAGTATGCCCTTCGTCTTTTACAGCCCCCAGGGCATAACCACCGTGACTCACAGGGATGTGGGTGGTTTGGGGCCATTTAACTCCATTACGATGTCACCATCTTTCCTGTCTTATTGGTCGGTTCTGAACCAATGGACCGGTTTCAATTTTGACGGTAATCTGGGTGATACTATTAATCATACGGCCGTATCGATTTCGGGATGGCCGTTTGGTCTGGGAGAGCAAAAAAACATTCAATTTGCCCTTCAGATCAATCAGGAGGGTATTTTCTGTATTGATTCCTGCAGTATTCCCAACCAGGTACCGCCGGGGAAATTTGACTGGCTTTTTGATTTTTCCACCACTTTCAACGGCCCTTACTGCTGGGAAATTGGAGTAATGCCGGAAGATCCCGAAATAAGTGTCGCTCCTGGAAGTTTTCTATTTGAAGGGACCGCCGGTCAATCAGCCCCCAGCGCTCAGCTTCTGCATATTACCAACACCGGCGTCGGAACCCTCAACTGGACGGCCGCCTGGAATTCATCGTGGGTGGGAATGTCACCCGCTTTTGGTACTGCACCTTCCAATGTTCAGGTGTTTGTTAATACCATCGGCCTTGGGGCGGGTAATTACTATGATACCATTACGGTCAGCGATCCCAATGCTACCAATAATCCGGTTCTGATCCCGATTCATCTGATATTATCCGAGCCGCCTGCAACCATTGACCTATCGCAGACATTTTTTAGTTTTAACGCCATTGTTGATTCCGCCAATCCCTCGGACCAGTATCTTACTGTGGACAACATCGGCGGGGGAACGCTTAACTGGACCGCCACCAAGAGCAAGAGCTGGCTGACATTGACCCCCAGCAGCGGGGTGGATTATGGCGTGATAACGCTGTCAGTGGATATAACCGGGCTTTCCTACGGTTTTTATTATGATACTGTTGTGGTTTCCGCGCCCGGGGCCACCAACACTCCGCAAAAGGCGGCGGTCAGACTTCAGGTTGCATCCAGTTTGCCGATTCTCGGCTTGAATCCCGGCTATATGTTCGTGGCGGTCGATTCCGATACGCCGGTCCCGGAAACCCGTTATTTTGAGGTTTACAATGGTGGCGCCGGAGCCATGAATTTTTACCTTGAGGAAAACTCACCACGGATTGCCTCTTTGACGCCCGATTCCGGAGCGGTGCCGCAATTGGTGGCGATTACTTTTGATTCAGTTTACTGCGGATTTTCGATGTCTTACACTGATACTATTTGGGCGTATTCTCTTGAGGCGCCCAATTCGCCGCAGATGCTGATTCTTGATTATCATTGTTATTCGGATCCGGCCAAAATTATTGTCAGCAAAGATACCATTAATGCCGCCCTTTATGAATGCGGGCAGGGAATGAATCCACCGCCGCCGCCGTTTTTCACGGTTTACAATGGCGGTTCCGTGCCTTTCACCTTCGATTTAAGCTGGAATTCCGACTGGCTCATACCAAGTGACACTTCCGCCCTGGCCCCGAAAATAATCACGCTGTCATTTGATTACAAAAACATGCTCCCGGGCGTCTATTATGATACTATTGTCATTTCGGCTTATAATGCCGTCAATACCCCGGAATCGCTGACGCTGACACTCACGATAAAAGAAACCGATATTGCCCCTCTGATTTACCTGAATCGTAATAACCTCAGTTTTTATGCGCAGGAAAACCGGGTGGGCCGGCAGTTCTTTGTCACTCTTAATAATGTCCATCCCGGATGCATGGACTGGTACATTCAGGAAGATATGCCCTGGATGGATTTTGGCATTGACGTCAAAGATGAGGAACAGGAAGAAGCCTATCCCTGGAATCTCAGATTGATGCCAAATGGTTATGGGATGACGTTTGGCTATTATAAGGATACTGCCCTTATAGTTTCCGATTCGGCCAGCAATTCGCCGTACCCGCTCGTACTCGATATAAGCATCTGGAAATTCTACGGTGATGCCGACTGGAACGGGTCATTGAATATTCTGGATATCGCCTATTTGATAAAATATCTTTATAAGGGCGGGTTGGAACCCAAACCAATGAAATCAGTGGGGGACTGCAATTGCGATCTGCTGGTCAACCTGATTGATATTACAATTTTGATAGACTATATCTATCATGACGGTCAGCCAATCTGCGGAAATCCTTATTAGACAATCTCTTGGATAAATCCAAAAAGGGCCGCCCACCGGGGCGGTCTTTTTTTGCGGTTGGAGAATTATATTTTCGCGAAAGGTTTTTTCCGGCCGTAATCCATATAAACATGGATATGAAATAGCCGATATTTATATAAGTCCTTGACGTATTGGAAAATAGGATTATTTTATGAATATACTGCGATGTACCGGCAGCATTTTATTGACCAAAACCGTGTAAATGGGAGTAAATGACACGTCATGAAAAGGAAGCTCACTATAATCGCCCTGTTTGTTACCTCACTTTTTTTGTGTTCCATCACCGCCCATAGTCTCGATAAGATGGATGAATCGATTGACTACAGCAAAATGACCCCATCGGAACTACATAAAATTATGGCTGAGATGAAGGCCGGAAATCTGGAAAAATCGCGCGCCTTTGCGGCGACCGCCGATAAGGCGATATCACTTTATAATCAGAACGACTATGATGTCGGATTTTATACCGTGGACATTACCGTTCATCTTTCGGATACCACGATTTCCGGCGATGTTCTGGTTGAAGCGACAGTTGTCGCCGCGTCGGTTGATACGGTTGAACTCGATTTTTATGCCAATCTGACAACGGATTCGGTTTACAATACGACCGGGCAATTGGGCTTTTCGCATTCAGGTACAAAACTGATTGTGGCACTTGATCGTACCTACAGCAATGGCGAAGTCTTTTCATTCTCCGTCGCCTATCATGGTCGTCCTACCGGATCCGGACTGGATGGTTTCTCCTTTGATTTCCGTAACAACCAGCCGGTGATAACGACACTGTCGGAGCCGATGTCGGCCCGAACCTGGTGGCCGTGTAAGGATCGACCCGATGATAAAGCCGATTCCATGGATATTTTTGTTACCTGTGATACCAACCTTTACTGTGCCTCCAACGGGACCCTGATCGATACGGTTCGCAACGGTGATGGAACCTGGACGTTTTCTTACCAGGAAAGGTATCCGATATCGACCTACCTTTTTTCGCTGGCTATCAGCAATTACGTTGTCTGGGAAGACTGGTACCATTATGGCGATAACGATTCCATGGTCATAGTCAATCATGTATATATGGACAGGTATTCTACCTCTCTTATCGGTTATGGAATCACACCGTATGCGATTGGTGTTTTTGCCGATTTGTTCGGAGAGTATCCATTTACGAACGAAAAATACGGTCATGCGAATTTCGAATGGGGCGGAGCGATGGAACATCAGACTGTTTCATCTATGAACGGGAGCAGTTTCGGGTTCACCGAGCCGGTTGTGGTCCATGAACTTTCGCACCAGTGGTGGGGCGATATGATCACCATCGATAACTGGCATGAAATCTGGCTCAACGAAGGTTTTGCCTCTTACTGCGAGGCGCTTTATTATGAGGTCAAAGACGGCAAGGCGGCCTATCACAGCTATATGAACGACATGTTCTATACATACGGCAGCTCCATTTATGTGGTCGATACGACTGATGTCTGGAATATTTTCAGTCGGCTGGTATATGACAAAGGCGCCTGGGTGTTACATATGCTGCGGCATATCGTCGGCGATTCGGTTTTCTTCGATTGCATGCGGGCGTATTATAACAGTGATTTTCAGTATGGCAATGCCACTACCGCCGGATTCCAGGACATCTGCGAGACGGTATCCGGGAAGGATCTTGACTACTTTTTTGAAGATTGGATATACGGAACTTATTTCCCGAAATACATGTGGTCCTTCCGGAGTGAATATGATCCCTCCGACGGCCGTTATTTTACGTACCTTCAACTCAGGCAGGGGCAAACCACCGCTCCCCTGGTATTCAGGATGCCGATCGATATTGTCTTTACCAATGCCACGGGATTGGATACGACGGTAATTTTCAATGACGTTCGTGACACCATTTACATCATGAAAAACGACCAGTTACCGACGAATGTTCAGCTTGATCCTGATTCATGGATACACCGTTATAGCTATAAATCCAACTGGACCTATCATTTGATACCGTTTCCGCTGGATACGGCGCAGCAGTTCATGCCATATCTTGATTCGGTTGTTGCCAAGGGCGGAACCGATCATCACTCCTACAAAATCACGGGCGGCGCCCTGCCGCTGGGGCTGACCCTGGACAGTTTGACAGGATTTATAACCGGAATGCCCACGCAGGCCGGAACCTTCAATTTCGACGTATATGCCAAAGATTTAATGAGTTCCTATAATGAAACCCGAACATACACTCTGGTAGTAGAAGCGAGCCCTTACATACCCGGAGACGCCGATAATAGCGGCAATGTGAACCTTCTGGATATTACATTTTTAATAAACTATCTCTATAAAGGCGGGGCGGCTCCGGCGATCCCGAATGCGGTCGATGCCGACGGCTCCTGCGCCATCAATTTGCTTGATGCTTCCTATTTGATAACCTACATGTACAGGGGTGGATCCGACCCGCTGCCGGGTTGTGTGGAATAACCTGATAAGCTCTGAATATATATGCGGAATCCGGTTTATGACTGACCGGATTCCGTTTTTATTTGGCGGGGAGGGCAAAAAGTCAGTAAAAATAAGGGTTGACGCCTTTTTAGCTTGATATTTGATTTGAAAAGATTAGAATTAAATGTATCTTATGACCAGGCTATTTTACCGGCCCCGGCTGGAATTTGTGAAAAATATATGAAGCAACGAAGCTATAAAATCGTGACTTTTGGCTGTCAGATGAACCTGGCCGACTCAGGGGTTCTGGGGGCGATCCTGGATTCGCGCGGTTACCTGAAGGCGGAGACGGAAGCGGAGGCCGATATAATTATTCTGAATACTTGTTCGGTTCGGGAAAAAGCCGAAATGCGTGTTCTTGGACGACTGGCCGAGCTTTCTCATTTCAAAGAGTCAACGGATAAGAAAATAGTCGTCGTCGGCTGCATGGCGCAGCGAATGGGCGACCAGCTTTCGGCCCGCGCGCCCTATGTCGATATTATTCTTGGAACCGATCGGATTTTTGATCTGCCCCGATATCTTGAAAATGGAACCGCCTTTCCCGCCGTCAACACCGCTACCGGGCTGGAGCGGATGGCCGATGTTATCCCATCGCGCGACAGCCGTTATGCGGCCTTCGTGACCATCTCGCGGGGTTGCGATAATTTTTGCACTTACTGCATAGTCCCGTATGTGCGCGGGCGCGAAAGATCATATCCGGTTTCTCATATCTTAAAGCAGGTCAGGGCGCTGGTTGATGATGGTGTTCTGGAAGTAACCCTATTGGGACAAAATGTGAATTCATATCGGGACGGCGAGAATGATTTCCCGTCTCTTCTCAAGACGGTTGTTTCGGAATCCGCATTGAAAAGAATCAGGTTTATGACATCGCACCCGAAAGATATGTCCGATCGGTTAATCGAGACAATCGGCTCGGAGCATAAAATGATGGCGCATGTGCACCTTCCGCTGCAGTCGGGGGCCAATCGTATTCTCAGGAAGATGGGGCGCGTCTATACTATCGAGCATTATATGTCGCTGGTTGATAAATTGCGAAAAGCCGTGCCGGATATATCCCTGACGACCGACCTTATTGTCGGTTTCCCGTCGGAAACGGATGCGGAGTACCGGATGACCCTCGAGGCGGTCAGGACCATCGGTTTTGATTCGGCATTTATGTTTCGCTATTCGGTCAGGGAAGGGACGAAGGCGGCCGGACTTCAGGATGATGTTCCCGAAGAGGAAAAAATCGACCGGCTGAACGGATTGATTAATCTGCAGAAAAATGTCGCCTTTGAGAAAAATCAGGAGGAGGTCGGTCGAATCAGGTCAGTGCTGATCGACGGCCATTCCCGGCGCTCCGAGAAAGTTCTTAAGGGTAAAACCGAAGGCAACAAGACGGTCCTTTTCGATGGAGATCCCGGTTTGATTGGGACCATCAGACAGGTCAGGATAAAATCCGCCGACAGCTGGACGCTGCACGGCGAATTGACGGAGTAGAGCAATGCTGAAAATGATAACCTCACTATTATATCCTGTCATTGCACTGCTTCTATCTGCATTTGTCGTATATCGACTGAAAATCGGGCGGGATAAAGAAAGCGGCGCGGCCGGATATGTTTATTCAGGATTGATTCTAATTTTTTTCTTTACCCTGATTAATTTGTTTCAGAGCCATCCCGAATACCCGGTCTGGTTTCTCAGTCCGGTTTACCTATGGATAGACCTCGGCAAATTCATTGTCCTGACGATGGGCGCTGTTTTGTTTGTAGTGGGTTTGGTTTTGCATTTCAATTACTGGGGGGAACGGGATATCGAGGTTTCCAACCACCTCGAGAAATTGAAACTGCTTGATAGTATTCAGCAGGACAGCCGTTATCCGTTCCCAATGACGGAACTGCTTGATCGGGTTCTCAAAGGTCTCCTGGGAGGACTGGAAGAGCAGGCCGGAGCGGTTTTCCTTCTCAATCGGGCACAACGAAAATTTTTACTGGTGACCGGATCCGGGCTCTCCAAAGAAGAGACGGCGCTGCTTGAATATTATCCCTATGGAAGGAATTTGGTCAGCCAGGCCATAGAAGATGAAACGGCCATGATCTCTTCCGATTTCCGCAGCCTGGGCGGAAAGGCCCAGCTTGCCGCCTCGCGTTTTCATTCGATTATTGTCGTGCCGCTGATTTCGGGTCGAAATAAACTTGGCGCGATTCTGTTTTTTTCTGAGGAAGAGAGACGTTATTCACGCGAGTTTATTTCCATTATCTCGCCGATTGCCGACTGGCTGGCCGAAAAAATCGAAGTCAGCATGCTGACCCGTGATTTGCGCAGGAGCCAGGAAACGCTTGATGCCAAAGAACATCAAATGGCGGGCCTTACGAAGAAACTTGAAAAGGTTTTCAAATCGGATGAAGATATAACTTCACCGGCGGATTTTGCCGAACGCTGCGTTGGTCTGGCTGGGGCCGATGAGGTCTGGCTGATTGGTCTGGCGAGGGGGAGATTGATTTTTCATGGCGGGACCGGAAACAGGGCCGATTTGTCGGACAACTTCAAGGCCGCCATGATCAGTTCGCTGTCACAAAGGAAGGCGGTTATTCTGAATCAGGAGGGTACCGATGATGAAGGGCATGCTTACATTGCCCGCGCCTCATTGCTGATACCGGCCGATTCACATGGGAATGCCCTGATGCTGCGAAATAATTCCGGGACTATTAAAATCGGCGGAGATGATTTAAGAGCGCTGGAAATTATCGCATCGGTCGGTGGAATTGTCGTGGCGAAGGCTTTATCCGGCGCGGCGGGAGTATCGAAAATAAAAGGTCTGAAATTAGTCTCCGAAATTCTGCAATTAAAAATCGATCGCTCCGAACCGGCCCGCAGCGTCATATCATTCATACCACAGGTGGCCGGAGTGCTGTCAGCCGATTCACTCTTAATGGTTTTTCAGCATTGCGATGATGGATATAAGGCTATTTACTGCAATGCTGCTAATGATATCTGGCGCGAAATTATTGTCGATAACGGCGAGGGCGCGGTCGGTCGGTCTGCGGCATTGCGAACCGATTTTGTCCAATTCGATACCGCCTCGGTCGCCGAGACGCTGTCCGGTTATCATGAGGAAAACCGGGGCCGGCTTAATAATCTTTTCGGTGAGCGCAAGGTTCCTTCATTTCATGGATGCTATCCGATAACAATCGGCGAGGATGTCGATCTGGTTATTGACCTGTATGGTTTTGGCGACAGGGGTATATCGGGCGGGGAAGAGCATCAACTGATTACCCTGCTGACCGGATTGCTGAATCTTCGCCTTGGAATATTGAAATCCTCGGAACCGAAACAGCTTCCGGAGACAACATCCGAAGGGACGGCATTATCGGCCGGCCGGCTCAACGAACTGAACAATGATCTTCTGGCGATCTCCGGTTATTGCCAGCTTGCGTCACAGGATCCGAATTTGACCGGAACGGCCGAGAGTTCTTTTAAGGCTATCATGGAATTAACCGAAAAAATGGCGGCGATGTTTAAGATGCTGGTGGCTATTCCGGGAACGGCCGATGATTTATCCCGGCGTCCGGTTAGTCTGAATCAGGTTATAAAAGATATTTTCCGACGAAATGCCATTTCCGGCAATTTGCATATGATTGAAGGACGGGCGTTTACGGCCCATTTAAACTTGAAAGAGGTTCCCGGGCTGGAAATCTCGTATAATGACGCCGTTAACCTTATTAATGAAATGTGCAAGTCTTTTGTCACCCATGTGGGCGATGACGAAGTGATTACTATTAGCATTTATAGTAATGATAGATTTGTCTTTTTGGATATATCGCGGCATCGCGAGAAATTCCCGCCGGTCGAACCGGTGGTTGGATTCGGAGTATATGGCCCGGCACAGAATTATGAAAGCCGATTCCCCGAAGCTGGCTTTTTGCGGCTGCTATCGGATCATTCCGGTGAGTTTGCCTTTGACCGCTACAGCAAGACGGCCTCATATTATTCCCTGAGACTGCCCCTGAAGGCGGTCAATGCCGAGACCGGGGTGGCTTCCGGTAAAGCCCTTTCAATTCTTGCCATTGATGATCAGTCGGTTATTCTTGATTTGCTTGCGGCCATGTGCCAATCTCTGGGCTATACGATTTACACCGCCCGAAATGGTCATGATGGTATTCGAATTTTTGAAACCAGGCGGCCCGACATTGTGATTTCCGACCTTGCCATGCCGGAAATTTCCGGCTGGGAGGTGGCCTCCCGGGTAAAGGCCATTTCGCCCGAAACACCTGTAATTATCATTACCGGATGGGGCGTCACGGTTGATGAGCAAAAAATGAAGCAGGTCGGTGTGGATTACCTGCTGCATAAGCCGTTTCGTCTGGAACAGCTTTCCCAATTGATATCAAAAGCCAAAATTTCCGGTATTAAAGGCTGATTCTCGCTATATAAAAGTCTCAAAAATCCGATTATCATTATATGAATCAAGATATTAATGATCAGCCTAAGACTATCGACGTCAGGCCCATCATTGAAACGGGCCGTGACCTTTTTGCTTTGCCTGATGCCGCTGTTAAAATTCTGCAGCTGTCGGAAAAGGATGAGGTCAGTCTTGATGTCCTGGCCAAACTTATCAGTCGCGATCCGGCCCTGGCCGGGCGCCTGCTGAAAATTTCCAACTCAGCTTCTTTCGGTCTGAATCGGAAGGTTACAAGCATCCAGCACGCGGTGGTAATTCTGGGTTTGACGGCGGTGAAATGCCTGGTGCTGTCGGCCGCGCTTTTTGATCCTTTTAAGATTTCCAATGTTCTGCGGCTGGATATCAAAGGATTTTACAGTAATATAATTTCCGTTGCCACGACCTGCCGGAAACTGGCCGAGGTATGCGGGTATAAAAATCCGGGAGATGCCTTCACCTGCGGTCTTCTTTATGAAATCGGGATGCTGTTTTTTATGCAAAACTATCCCAAACAGTATCGCATGGCCATGGATCGAGCCATGATATATGGTGATCTGGTTGAAGAAGAAAAAAGGACTTTTGGGGTATCTCATATGGAAGCCGGGCGCTTGATTGCGGCCCGGTGGAAACTTCCCGAAGAATTTATTTCCGCCATAGGTAATCATCACTCCTTCGGATTTCGCGATTCCGCGAAACTTGATGATATCGTCCGTCTGTCAGTGGCCCTGAGTCTGGATTATTCCGTCGGCCCTGAAATCAGCCTTGAAGAAAAAATTGCCAAAATCAGCAGTATTTCGGCACGTCTCGGTGTCTCCAATCAGCAGCTTGATGAAATCACCGTTGCCACCATTAAAGAGACCCTTGAATTCGCCCGGGCCCTCGATATCGATATTGGTGATTTTGACACCGTTCTCAGCCGGGCCAATCAGGAGATCTTCAAGACATACATGTCAATTCAGAAATTGTTCAAGGAACGACAGGAATTGACACGAAATATTTTGACAGAAGAGCGGCAACAGGGCATTCAGGAGGCCAAACAGGTGGCAATTTCGACCCTGTCGCATTATATCAACAAGGCTTCCATGATTATATTCGGCCAGTCGCAGGTTCTCAGAATGATGCTTGACAGCAGGAGCAAAGAAGATATTGTCGGCACTCTGCCGAAGTCGCTCGATATGGTCGATGATTCCGTAAAGAAGATAGTAGCGGTTCTCGAAGAGATATCCGAATTGAACATGCTCGATGATGTCGAATATTTTGAGCAGTCGAAGATCATAAATATCGATGATCGCATCCAGGAACGGTTGACCAAACTCGCCGAGATTCAGGCCAATGGCCATGTCGCCGAGCTCCGTCCTTCGACCAGATAATCTGACGGTACATTTCCCACAATATTCCATATAAATCTATTGTCTTTCGTCCGAAATGAGCTTATTCTCGTATATATGATTAATTAAAAATCACAAGTTTCAGTGATATTAAGGAGTATCGATGAAAATCTCTTTTTCCGTATCCGACTTTGTAGCGGCGAAGGGGAATGTTCTGGTCAAATTCTGCCACCAGGACGGTTTCGCCGAAGACAAGCTGCTGAGAATTATCAACGAAAAGCTGAAAAACGGCCTAAAAAATATTTTTGATTCCGGTGAATTCGAAGGGAAACTTAATCAGACAATTGTGCTTCATGCTGTCCCCGGAATTAAGGCCGAGAGAGTCGTTCTGGCCGGCTTGGGTAAAAAGGACAAGGTCAATCATGACAGTTATCGTCAGGCGGCCGGGACGCTGTCGCGGATTCCGGCTGTGAAAAAAGCGAAATCAGTGGCCTTTTATTTTGGCGACGGGGAAGATGGGAAAATTGCGACGGCGGTGGTGGAAGGATTTCTCCTGGGACGATTTGAAATCAATGATTATAAAACCGGAAATGATGATGGGGATGATAAGCTTGAAACCATTTTCTTCCACGGCACTGATCAAAATCAGGTTAAACTATTCAAGAAGGCTGTTACCGCCGGGCAAATAATCGCCGAGGGAGTTATCCTGGCGCGGCGTCTGGCTTCCATGCCGGGCAACAGCCTCCCCCCGGAGAAGTTTGCATCCGAGGCCCGCACTCAGGCCGGGCGGCATAAAATCAAAATTACCGTTCTTAATGAGAAGCAAATAAAAACGGAAAAGATGGGCGCCCTGCTGGCAGTGGCCCAGGGGTCGGCCGAACCGCCGAGGTTTGTCATAATGGAATATAAAGGCGGCAAAGCGTCGCAGAAGCCGATTGTAATTATCGGCAAAGGTGTGACCTTTGATTCCGGCGGCATATCGCTGAAACCGGTTCAGGATATGCATAAAATGAAGGGTGATATGCAGGGCGGAGCCATAATTCTTGGCACGATGGTAACCATTGCCCGCCTTGGTCTGCCCCTCAATGTGGTCGGATTAATACCGCTTGCTGAAAATATGCCGTCTTCAAGAGCCTTAAAGCCGGGTGATATTATTACCTCGCGCAAGGGCAAGACGATTGAAATTATCAGCACCGATGCCGAGGGCCGGTTAATCCTCGCTGATGCCCTTGATTATGCCAATAAGTTCAAGCCGCAGGCTGTGATTGATATTGCCACGCTGACCGGAGGAGCCCTGTATGTGCTTGGATACAGCGGCGCCCCCATTATGGGAAATGATACCCAATTGATGGCGGCCCTTAAAAAGGCATCCGAGGCAACCGCCGAGAGAGTTTGGGAAATGCCGATCTGGGATGATTTCCGTGATCGGATGAAATCGCCGATTGCCGATTTGAAAAATTCGGGCGGGAAGCCGGCGGCGACCATGACTGCCGGCGCCTTTCTGGAGAGCTTTACAGGCGATTGGCCCTGGGCGCATATAGATGTAGCCTCGGTTGATGATGAGTTGACCGGAAAGCCTTACATCCCGGTCGGGGCATCGGGCACCGGCCTCAGGCTGCTGGTCGCGCTGTTGGAACAATGGTAACTCAACGAAAAATGCCGACATTAAAAAACCCGCCTTGTGGCGGGTTTTTTTTATCAGAAGATCTATGTTATTTATTTTTCGACCAGGCCGGGGCCGAGTTCATACCCGGTCCGCTGAGTTGCTTAAGGTTGTTTCCGGTAATGTCAATCGCCCAAATGATGCCATCGGTGGTGGCAAAGGTAATCCAATTTGAATCGGGCGACCAGGACAGCGGATGCGTCTGAAGGTTTTTGCCGACGGTCGGTCTGAATACCTCATATTTTTCCTTGAAGTCGGGCGTCGTAATATAGATTCCCTGGGTTGTAATATCGGTTTCGACATAGGCAATCCATTTTCCATCCGGAGACCAGGCCGGTGCGGTGGCTCCCTTCATGAGCTGGATACTGGTTCCTAATTCTTTCGGTGAAAGGGAGGCCTTATTGACGGGCATGACCGTCAATCCCAGCTGATTGACGCCATTATATAATACTGCAACTATCTGATCATTGGGTCCGAGCGAGGGCATGGTCACGCCTATCTCGGCCTGATTATAATCTTTTCTATATATATTTAATTTATTTCCGATGGTGTCGGTCCACGCCAGCTGGTAATTCGGCAGTTCGGCATTGACCCTATTGGCACTGATATCCTGGGTGAATACAATCATGCTGCCATCACTATTCCATTCCGGGTGCCGCGCGCCCATTTCGGTGGTTACACGGTACCAGAAGTTGGTATTCTGCGCCCTGGCGGAATCCAGATAAGCTATGAAAACATCATATACCCGGTGCGTACCGCCCAGGCCATCCGGTCCCCGCAAATCGACTTTGCCCTGTCGGGTGAAGGCGATTCTCTTGCCGTCAGGAGCCCATGAGGGTCGTCCGTTGATATTTTCCGCGGTGACGACTTTGAATTGATTACTGCCGTCCCAATTCATCACCCAGAGGTCACCGTTGCTCACGTAAGCTATCCTGCCAAGCGGAACGCCGATCTTCCCGGCTTTTTCAGCCGGTAATTTTGCGGCATATCCCGATGTCGCCAATATCATCAGAAAGATTATCAAACCCAATGTCAGCGATAGTGCAATAAACTTCTTCAAGACATCTCCTTTACGGTATAATGATCTGACTTTTAAGCCAGAATAATATGCCAAATCACTCCAGTGTCAACCCCAAATTACCACTTGAAATATTTCTTGAATTCGATTTTGCCGCGCAAACCGGAAAAATCGAGCTCGACGCGGTCCTCAGGGTTGGAAGTATACGATAAGTATAACTCTTCATCAAAATCATTATACGAATGAACGTCACTGAAGTTCAAATAAAGATAATTGACGTTGGCGCTTAACAACATACCGAAAAAGCCGGTCGGGTAATCGGCGCCGACCCAGGCTGAAAAACCGGGTGAAGTTCCTTTGAGAGGCGCGACATTTGCTTCTTCATCGGAAGTGCTGAGATTAAAGGAACTGGCTCCGCTCCAGACTTCCCACTTGCTGAAATAAATGCCGCCGCCGCCACCGACGCGAACATTAAAACCGTTGACGATCCCTTCGTTATCCGGCGGATTAAGAAGATGATAATCAACGCCGCCGGTGATGCCATAGACCTGGACTTCCGAAATTAGCTCAAAATCGGTCTGTGTTCCCAATGGGGAAATACTGAAGGTGTAATCACCATTCCTGTTATCACCCATTTTCAGCCAATAATCAAAGCCCAACTGGAATGAGGTCTTTTTTGAAATCATCATTCCCATATTAGCGGAAAGTTCCTTGGAACGCCAGATGCCGGTCATCGGATTATCCGGCCCGACATTGACATTAACATAGTTGGAATAGACGTTGTAATCGCTGCTATTGGGCAGTTTGCCATAGGAAAAAGACAGCGAACCATAATAAATTTTGTGTTTGCGATCTTTTTCCATCTTTTTCAAATATTTGGAAATGATCTCATCTTCGGTCTGACCGAAGGCCGAAGCAGCAACTGTAATTGCAAACAATGCAATAAATACCGGAATCAGTTTTTTGAACATAGATCCTCCTTGGATAGTTAAACTGATTTACCCTGTATTTATCGGTCAGAATTGATGATTCTTTAAATTAATTATTTCCGATTATTCTCGCAATAACAAGAATTGCAAAGAGTTAAGTAAAATGCCGGGAAAATAAAAAAAGGCAGGATTCTGGTCCTGCCTTATGATTTCGATGTTGTTACGATTCTCTATTCGGATGTATTTTCGTAAATTTTACTGAAATCCAACTGGGACAACATCTTGTAGTAATTGTAGTGTCGATAGGCATCAGCCTGAGCCTGCTTTATAAGTCTCTCCGCGCGCTCCGGCATACTGGCCTTAAGCGTCCGGAAACGAACCTCGCCATAGGCATAATCGGCATAATCGATTGTCGGTGGTTTGGAATCAAGCTGCAGCGGGTTTTTTCCTTCTTTGACCAGATCGGGGTTGTAACGATAGAGGATCCAGTGTCCGGAATTGACCGCCTTTTTCTGCTCCTCAAGTCCGTGGGACATGTCAATTCCATGAGCAATACAATGTGAATAAGCAATAACAATCGAGGGGCCGTCAAAAGCTTCCGCTTCCATAAGCGCCTTTACAGCCTGGTTATGGCTGGCGCCCAAAGCAATCTGCGCAACATAGACATTACCATAGGACATAAGCATCATGCCAAGGTCCTTTTTCGGCAAGGGCCTTCCGGCTGCTGCAAATTTGGCCACGGCGCCCATCGGGGAGGATTTTGACATCTGACCGCCGGTATTCGAATAAACCTCGGTATCGAGAACCAGGACATTGACATTGCGTCCCGAAGCCATGACGTGATCCAGTCCGCCATATCCGATATCATAGGCCCATCCGTCACCCCCGAAAGCCCAGACGGATTTCTTAACAAGAAAATCAATAATGTCGAGCAACCGGGATGCTTCCGGAGTTGACATGGCTTTAATCTTGTTCTTTAGTTTCATGACTTTCTGACGCTGTTTTTCGATTCCTTCCTGGGTTGACTGGTCGGTTCCGGCGATTTCATCGAAATCGGCCGGGGCAAGTTTTTGCAGCAATTCCAAGGCATGGATATTCAGCCGATCGACAGCCAGCCGCATACCCATCGAGAATTCGGCCGCATCCTCAAAGAGTGAGTTGGACCAGGCCGGCCCGCGACCGTCGCCACGGAAGGTGTAGGGCGTCGTCGGCAGATTGCCGCCATAAATGGAGGAGCATCCGGTTGCATTGCCGATTAAGGCGCGGTCGCCGAATAATTGCGTAACCAGCTTGACGTAAGGAGTCTCACCGCAGCCGGCGCAGGCTCCAGAAAACTCGAAGAGTGGTTTGACCAACTGGCTGCCCTTGGTGGTGCCGATATTGTACAGCGCCGGGTCGGTCTCGGGAATCGAGAGGAAGAAGGCGAAGTTTTCGGCCTCCCGGGCGCGAAGCGGAATCTGAGGCATCATGTAGATGGCTTTGCGATCGCTCTTGTTTCCTTGTTCATCCTTACCGTAGGCCGGGCAGGCATTGACACAAAGGACACATCCGGTGCAATCTTCCGGGGCCACCTGAAGAGTATACTTCTTACCGGCAAACGGCTTTCCGGTAGCATCAAAGGATTTGAAAGTCCCGGGGGCTCCTTTGAGAGCATTCGCATCATATATTTTCATCCGAATGGCCGCATGCGGGCAAACTATGGAACAGATGCCGCATTGAATACAGGCCCTTTCATCCCAGACGGGGATCTCCACGGCAATATTTCGTTTTTCATATTGTGTGGTTCCGGTCACGAAAGTCCCGTCATCGGGCATGGCCGATACCGGCAGCGAATCACCCTTATTGGCAATAATAGTGGCGGTAACGTACTTCACGAAATCCGGCGCATGATCGGGAACGATGGGCGGTTTTTTGATTTTACTGGTGGCCTTGCCGGAGTATTTGACTTCATGTATGTTATTGAGGGCGCCGTCAACCGCGGCGAAATTCATCTTCACGACCTTTTCACCCTTGCTGCCGTATGTTTTGACAATGGCATCCTTAATGGCCTTGATCGCTTCATCACGGGGTAGAATATCGCTGATGACAAAGAAAGCGGTTTGCATGATCATATTAATGCGGGCACCCAACCCCAGTTCCTGGGCCAGCTTGATACCGTCGATAACATAGAACTTCAATTTTTTATCGATTATCTGCTGCTGAACTTCTACCGGCATCTTGTCCCAGACTTCATTCTCGTCAAAGGGGCTGTTCAACAGGAAGATGCCGCCTTCGATAATTCCTTCCAGCATGTCATATTTTTCGAGGAATGAAAAGTTGTGACAGGCGACAAATTTGGCCTTGCGAATCAAATACGGGCTGCGGATTTCATTTTTCCCGAAACGGAGATGCGAAACCGTCACCGCGCCGGCCTTTTTGGAATCATAGACGAAATAACCCTGTGTGTAATTGTCGGTGTAGTCGCCGATAATTTTGATTGAGTTCTTATTGGCGCCCACCGTGCCATCGGCTCCGAGACCATAGAAAAGTCCCCGGAAGACATCACTGCCCTCGATATCGAAAGAATAATCGACATCAAGCGACGTATTGGTAACGTCGTCGACAATGCCAACGGTGAAATGATTTTTCGGATCGGCCAGTTTAAGATTATCCAGCACGGCCTTGGCCATCGGCGGATTGAATTCTTTGGAACTGAGCCCATATCGGCCGCCTACGATAATCGGGTATTTGGTAAAGGGCGCGATACCAAGATGCATGGCCTCGTTAATAGCGGCCTGCACGTCGGTGTACAGTGGTTCGCCCACGGCGCCCGGTTCCTTGGTGCGGTCGAGGACGCCTATTTTCTTGACTGTTTTCGGCAGGGCCGTCATCAATCCCTCAATGGAGAAGGGGCGATAGAGACGAACTTTGATCAAACCTACTTTTTCACCCTTGCTCATCATGAATTTGACGGTCTCGTGCATTGTCTCGGCGCCGGAACCCATCATTATCACGACTCTATCCGCATCGGGAGCTCCGACATAATCAAAAAGATGATATTCGCGGCCGACAAGGCGGGCGAACTTATCCATATATTTCTGGACAATTCCGGGAGCCTTCAGATAATAATTATTGACCGTTTCCCTGGCCTGGAAGAAGACATCGGGATTTTGCGATGAGCCTTTGAGGGTCGGGTGATCGGGATTGAGAGCCCGCTCCCGATGCCGGGTCACGAATTTCTCCTCGATCATATTCTTTAAATCATCGGTGGTCAATTCTTCGATTTTCTGGACCTCATGAGATGTGCGGAAGCCATCGAAGAAATGAACGAACGGCACCTGAGATTCGAGTGTCGCGGCATGGGTGATGACGGCCATGTCCATAACTTCCTGGACGGAGCCGGATGCGAGCAGTCCGAAGCCGGTCGAGCGAACCGCCATGACATCGGAATGATCGCCGAAAATCGACAATGCATGGGTTGCCACCGAGCGGGCCGAAACATGAAAAACCACCGGGGTAATTTCGCCGGCGATCTTAAACATATTGGGAATCATCAAAAGCAGTCCCTGAGACGCCGTGAAGGTGGTTGTCAGGGAGCCGGCGGTGGCGGCTCCATGGACCGCACCGGCAGCGCCCGCTTCCGACTGCATCTCGACCACGTCGGGAATTGTGCCCCAGATATTGGTCTTGCCCGCTGCTGACCTGTCATCGGCCTCTTCACCCATAACAGAAGAGGGAGTGATAGGATAAATAGCGATCACTTCACTCAGGTTATGAGCGACGTAAGCGGCGGCGGTATTGCCGTCGGTATTGATCATATTTCTTTTGTTTTTCGATCCTGCTCCCGTTTTATTAACAGCAACATCTACTTGATCTGACATGGTAACTCTACTCCGAATAAATCTATTCTTTAATTAAATTATTTGCCTCTCATATAGTCTTTGGTAAGGTAATGCTTGTCTGTCCCTGGTATTTTCCTTTTTTGTCCTTATAGGATATCTGACAGATCTCATCGGCTCCCAGAAAAAGAATTTGCGCAATACCTTCATTAGCATAAATTTTGGCCGGAAGGGGGGTGGTGTTGGAAATCTCCAATGTTGCATAGCCTTCCCATTCGGGCTCAAAGGGCGTCACATTGACAATTATGCCGCAACGGGCATAAGTTGATTTGCCCAGACAGATGGTTATGACTTCTCGTGGTATCTTAAAATACTCCACAGTTCTGGCCAGGGCGAACGAATTTGGCGGAACCAAAATTGATTTGGCCTTGACGTCGATAAAGGATTCTTTGGAGAAGTTTTTGGGGTCGATGATAGCTGAGTTGGTATTGGTGAAGATTTTAAACTCGTCGGCGACCCTGATATCATAGCCATATGACGAAAGCCCGTAACTGATGCCTTTTCTGATTTGTTTTGCCGAGAACGGACGAATCATATCGTGTTTAAGGGCCATTTCCTTTATCCAGCGATCGGACTTAACAGGCATTCACAGTACTCCTTACTCTAAAAAACAGTTCCCTATTATACGTAAATATCCGTCTCAGGCAAACCATTTTTCCGCTTTAATCCTCAGCGCGCCTTTGCTGCCCGTTGATTCCTCTCCCAGCTAATCAGGTTGGCAAGAGTATAACTGCCGAACACCTCCAAGAGCTTTTCTTCGGCCTCCTCCAAAACGGGTCGAATGGGACAAAACTCGACTTTTTCGCAGCAGTCCCGGTCAGGAAGACATTTTATCAAGTGATATGGCCCCTGGATGGCCTCGACTACGTCCTTAATGGTAATAACCTCTGGGTCTTTGGCAAGAGAAAAACCACCCTTAACCCCCCGGTGAGATTTGACAATGCCAGTCTTGGTCAGGTTTTGAAAAATCTTGGCCAGGAATTTTTCCGGAACGTCGCGAATTTCCGCAATTTCGGACAAGGGCACAATCAGCCCTTCTTCCTGGCTGGCCAAATATATAACCCCGAGAATACCATACTCTTCGGCTCTCGTAAATTGCATATTATCACCTCGGGCGCTTATGTAAAAGTTTCTTACACATTATTCTCCAATGAACATAGTTATCCTAATCAAATAATTATAGACTCGAAATGTCATATTGTCAATAGAATTTGTTATTTTTTTCACAAAATAATAATCTTTTTTATTGGCGGACTTAAGGATTTGACGGTCGGAGTAAAATAGATATATTACATCTGTAAGTGAAAGCGTATTAAAATAATAATATGCATGGTGTAATGTAAAACGTGTACTGAATCGTATGGAATTCATAAAAAGTAACATAGGCCGGACCGCTTATGCCTCGGATGGCTCCATTTATGAATTGCGGCCGGCAGCAATCGTGTCGATTAAATCCGAGGATGATATCAGGGAGGCGATCGCATATGCCCGGCATAATAATCTCAGCGTTACTCCTCGGGGAGGGGGAACCGGGTTGGCCGGAGGCGCTCTGGGGGATGGACTGATACTCGATTTCGGGAATTTAAAGGATATTATTCAAATCGATCCCGACAGGAAATCGGTTCTTACGCAGGTAGGAATAATATATGATGAGTTGAATCTTGTGCTTGCCGATTATGGGCTCTTTTTCCCGCCTGATCCTTCATCAGGCGATTCCTGTCAGATCGGCGGCATGCTGGCCAATAATTCGTCCGGTCCTAGGTCGGTCAAATATGGCTTGACCTCACATTTTGTCGAGCAGCTTCAGGTCATCGATGCCACGGGCAAAAAGCAGGTTCTTCGAAAACTTCAAATAGGTTCGGAAGAACAAAAACGGTTTTTTGCCGAGGCGCCGGAATATGCCAGGGTATATGATTTGCTCAAAGACAATGCCGCCTTAATAAAGGCACGCTGGCCGCGTCTCAAGAAGAACTCAGCGGGATATAACTTGCTGCAGGTGGTCGAAAATTTCGATCATGGGATTTATGATTTACCGGCCCTGATTGTCGGGTCCGAAGGAACCCTGGCTGTCATTGCCGCCGCCGAATTGCGCCTGCTTCCCATTCCAAAAGATAAGCTTACGATACGGCTGTATTTTAAATCATTGGTCGATGCCGGGAAGGCCGTCGAGCCGATTCTGGCGGCGGGACCTTCGGGTTTGGAGATTGTCGATGGTGCGACTCTTGATCTTATCGGCCGTGACCGTTTCGACATTCCGCCAAATGCCGCCGCTTTGTTACTGGTTGAATTCGACGATGAAATTGCCGGCAGTAGAAACCATTTCAACAGTATTGCCGGCCGGCTCGATTTGGCGGCTCGGCCCGATTTTGCTTCCGATCCCGCGGCGATGGCATCCCTCTGGAAAGCGAGAAAGGCGATTGTCCCGACCCTTTATCGGCATCACCCCACCCGCCGGCCGATATCACTGGTTGAAGATGTCTCATTGCCGTCGAATGAGATACCATCATTTATTGAATATGTTACGGCCCTTTTTGCAAAACACGACCTGACATTTGGGATATTCGGGCATATTGGTGACGGCAATCTGCATATCAGGCCGCTTTTCGATTTCAATAAAAAAGACGAATTCGAGCTGGCTCAAAAAATTTATGACCAGGTTTATGACCGGGTTATCGCAGTGGGAGGTTCCAGCACGGCCGAGCATGCCGATGGAAGGCTTCGCGCGCCGATGGTCAGGAAGGTTTATGGCGATGCGATCTACTCGATTTTCATTCAGATAAAATCATTGCTTGATGCCGACAAAATATTGTCACCCGGTTCCGTACTGAGTGAAGCGCCATTTACCGATAGAATTGATTTCGAAAAAATCAAATCATTCTGTGCGGCGTGCGGCAAGTGCAACGGATATTGTCCGGCTTATGATCATTTCCGAAGAGAGGATTTGTCTCCGAGGGGATGGTTGAGGGTCATGAATCAATCGGGCGAAACACATCAAAATTTGAAAGCATATCTGCAGTACTGTTTAAACTGCAAGAATTGCGCCACCGTCTGTCCCGCCGGTGTCGATATCGCGGCGGAAATAATAAATTTCCGCTCACAGCAGCCGACCGCCCTGTCAAAAATGGCAGTGGCTTATGCCGACAATGAAGCGCTCCTGAATCTTTCGCTGCGGCTTGGTCGGTTGGCAGAGCCGCTTCTGAAAAGCGATCTTGGGAAATCTCTGCTTCAGTTATTCGGAAAGCCGATGTTCGGCATCGACCGCACCACCGGATTCCCGGCTATCGCCAGGAAGTCACTCCGAGAGCGCTGCGCCGACCGGCGCGCCGACACCGGCGACGTGGCCTTCTTCCATGGATGCGCCGACAATCTGCTTGAATCGGCCGTAGGAGAGGCGCTGTTCAGAGTTTTTGACAAGTTTGGCGTGTCGGTTTCGATTCCCGATCAGAAATGCTGCGGGCTGCCGTATGAGGTGTATGGTCACAGGAATAATCTTATTGAAAAGGCCCGTTATAATATCGACCATCTGAGTAATTTCAAAGCTATTATTACGGGATGTGCCTCATGTCTTTTGAAATTGATGGAATATGAAAAATTGTTCGATGAAAATGATACATATAGGAAAAAAGCCGCCGAGCTTGTCGGCAAATGCTTTGATATCAGTCAGTACATTAACAGGCTTGACCCTGATACGGCACTTTTCGACACCGGGAAGCGAATAAATGTAACCTATCACAATCCATGTCATCTTCGCGCCGCCGGATTGCACGGGGAGCCGGAAAAATTGTTGAAAAAATTCGATAATATTAATATCATACATCCCGGGCATGCCGATCGCTGCTGTGCCCAGGCCGGTTCGTATGGTTTCGTGCATTTCCAGGAATCAAAAATGATGTTCAGGAAAAAAAAGGATGAGTATCAAAAAATCGGAGCCGATTTTATTATGACTTCCTGTCCGGCCTGCCAGATGAAAATAAGAGCTGAAATGGACGGGAACATCCGGGTCGTTCATCCTGTTGAAATCCTTGCTGAAATGATAAAGTAATTATGGATCATTAACCCGGGAAGGGAAGAATGACTGAAAATAAAAGCAAAGATAAGGGCCTGTTGATTGTCTATACCGGCGACGGCAAGGGCAAGACGACTGCCGCGCTCGGCATGGCTATCCGGGCCGTCGGCTATGACTGGAAAGTCGCGATAGTGCAATTTATCAAGGGCAGCTGGAAATACGGCGAGATGGATGGTCTCAAGAGGCTGGCGCCCAATGTGGAATTGAGCATAATGGGTGAAGGCTTCGTAGGAATCCTCGATGACGATAAGCCGATCGAGCAGCACCGCGAAGCGGCCAGGAAAGCTTTTGATCTGGCGCTGGAAAAAATGGAATCGGGAAAATATGAGCTGGTCATACTCGATGAGATGAATGTGGCGGTGACGCTGGGATTGATTTCCAATGATGACTTGAAGGGGCTGGTGGCCCGGAAGCCGGAAAAGCTGCACCTGGTCATAACCGGCCGAGGGGCCAGGCCGTGGTTGATCGAGCAGGCCGATCTGGTGACGGAGATGAAAGAGATAAAACATCCCTTTAAGAAAGGGATACTGGCCCAGAGGGGTGTTGATTTTTGAAAATTGCGGTGACCGGCGCCTCAGGATTTATAGGCCGGAATCTCGTCGCGGAGCTTTCGGGGCGGGGACACAGCCTGCGCCTGCTCTCGCACCGCAGGCAGCCTGCCGCCGATTCCGGGCATTCGGTTGAGATTGTCGAAGCCAATGTTCACGATTCCGATTCTCTTTCGGAAGCTTTCAAGAATATCGAAGTTGTTTATCATCTGGTCGGTATAATTGCCGAGACGAGGCGGCTTACTTTCGACAAAACGGTGGTGGAGGGGACATATAATGTCGTTTCCGCCTGCAGAGAACAGGGTGTCAAGCGGTTGATTTATCTGTCGGCGGCCGGCGCCTCCGCCGACGCACGATCAAAATATCATCAGAGTAAATGGAAGGCGGAAGAGGCGGTCAGGAATTCCGGCCTGGATTACACCATTTTCCGTCCGTCGGTGGTGTTCGGCGAGGGGGATGGTTTTGTGGGCATGCTGGTCGGAATGATCGGCCGTTTTCCGCTGATACCGGTCATCGGCAATGGAAGATATGAACTGCAGCCGGTATATATAAATGATTTGACAAAAGTGATGTCGGACACGCTTGAAAACCGGCAGACTGTCAACCGGATATTTGAGATAGGCGGTCCCGAGGTCTTGGAATATCGGCAGATTATCACTATATTAAAAAGGGTCTTGAATAAACGGCGCGGAAGCTTATATTTACCGTTGTGGCTGATGAAAATTAATGCGGCCATACTGGAGAAAATAATGAAACCGGCACCTGTTACAAAAGATCAATTGATAATGCTGGAGGCCGGTAATAGGGCGGACAATAGCCGGTTGATTAAAATATTTGATATTAAACTTACTTCTTTTGAAGATGGTATAAGAAAATATATGAGGTAATCGATGGCTGAAAAGAACTATGATATTGTAATTGTCGGGGGCGGGCCGGGCGGCCTGACGGCCGGATTGTATGGAGCCAGAGCCAACCAAAAGACCGTTTTAATCGAGAAATACATGCCCGGCGGTCAAATTGCCAACACCCATGA
Organism: candidate division Zixibacteria bacterium HGW-Zixibacteria-1; assembly: GCA_002838945.1. NCBI lineage: Bacteria > Pseudomonadati > Candidatus Zixiibacteriota > candidate division Zixibacteria bacterium HGW-Zixibacteria-1. The sequence goes on along the minus strand of PGXB01000002.1, from coordinate 253,748 downwards.
GGTTGAGGATTACCCCGGATTCGATTTGATCTCGGGTCCGGAATTATCCATGAAGATGACCGAGCATGCCAAACGGTTCGGGCTGGAAATAATCTCGGACGAGGTCGTCGAAGTTTACAGCGAAGGACATGATCGCGTTGTCGCCTGCGCTTCCGGTGATATCTACCGGGCCAAAGCGGTTATAGTCTCCACCGGCGGATCACCCCACAAGTTGAACGTTCCGGGAGAAAAAGAATTCAGCGGGCGGGGTGTCTCATATTGCGCCATCTGCGATGGGGCCTTTTTCAAGGACCAAATTATTGCCGTATCCGGCGGCGGCGATGCCGCGGTCGAGGAGGGCATGTTTCTGACCAAATTCGGGAAGAAAGTGATCGTGATTCATCGCCGTGATCAGCTCCGGGCTCAAAAGATTATTCAGGATCGGGCCTTCAAGAATCCAAAAATGGAATTTATCTGGGATTCAGTCGTCGAGAGTATCAATGGTGATGAGAAGGTAAACAGCCTGACCCTGAAAAATGTGAAAACGGGAAAGACATCGGAACTCGAGGTCGGCGCAATTTTTGTTTTTATAGGGTTTGTGCCGAATTCGAATATTTTCCGCGAAGAGCTAAAGAAGGACGCCGGGGGGTATATAATCACCAATGATCGCATGGAAACATCGATCAAGGGCATATATGCCTGCGGCGATGTCCGATCGCAGCTCGTTCGTCAGATTACGAATGCGGTCGGCGACGGCACCACTGCGGCTGTCGCGGCGGATAAATATATCGAAGAACTGGAAGGCTGAAGCCATTAATTACCAGCCGGTTCGGGGAGTAAAATACAAAAGGCCGTACCTCACACGGACGGCTTTTTATTTTTATAACGTGTATAAAGAAATCTTCTATTTGCAGGTAATGTGAACGATTTTGCACACACACTATTGGGATAATAATTAATGCGTTTGAGGCCCTGTGAGGCAAGATGGTGTAAATGCGCTAAAACTATTGAATATCATCGGGATATAAAGATATTTGCCAAATGTGCTTTTACCGGCACAGATATTGCTTTTTAGGGGGGCATGAAATTGAACTTATGTTCTTATTGAGTTGTTAGAGATTTAGGGAGTGGTGTGTGCTGGTTTTCCAGCCACCTGACGTTAGAGTCGGGCATCCCCCCTCCACCACTCCCTATTTTTTTCCTCTTTTTATTCAACATCTAATATTCTTAAGTCATCCTGCCGATACCGATAATATTAGACAACATCCGGGTTTTTTGATGACGAAAGAATATTATTATGCGTTTTAGAAGTCCCAGTCTCCTTATCAGAGTTTCCCATTTAATATTGATTCAAATAGTCTTTATCTTTTCCGCTCTGGCGCTGGTGTTGTTTTATCCCCAGGAAGATAGCGGTCACCAGATGTACGCCAATCTTAATAATCAGGTCAAGATTACGGCAGAAAAGGTCTTTCCCCTGCTTGAGTCGTCGGAGATATCGTTTGATATGCCGATGGATGTTGTCGCCAAAATTCAGAATATCGCCGATGACAATGAATATATAACGGATATCAATCTTCTTTATCATGATACCCTGACAGGCAAAGACAGCCTTATTTGTTTCGGCATCACCGAAAGGGAAAAGATTTTCATTGATTCAAGCCGAGTTCCATTACGCGCGATTTTTGATCTTCTCAGGGCCAGCCGGGAAAAATATGTCACGACTCTCGGCCGGGACGGAAGCCATATTATCTATGCAGTGGGGCCGGAAAATGAATCAGAAAATTATGCTTTGATTATCGCGGCGCCGAATGCCGCCGCAAAAATTGCGCAAAACAATCGCGCCTATTTGCTTTTTGTCCTATTCTTGATTTCGGCGCTGATATCTCTCTTGATCATAAACCTCATATTCAAAGGCATCAAACGGCCCTTGAGTGAGCTTCTTGACGGTTTCGAAAAGACCGCTTCCGGCAAGGAAGTGCATCTGGAAGTGACCGGGGATAGATCGGTTCAAGGGCTGCTGGTCGGTTTCAATGAGATGTCACGGAAATTGTCGGAAAATAGAAGAGATCTGGCCAATGCCAATGAGCGGCTTATTAAAGCCAACCAATCGCTGGTGGAATCGGAATCGATACTCACTTCTTTGGTGGATTATTCTCCCGACGCCATCATCGTGACCGATCTCGATGATCAGGTTATTATCTATAACCAGGCGGCGGCCCGAGATTTCGGCTGCAATCAATCCAACATGCTCGGCAAGAAGATATCCAGTCTGATTCCGGTTCTTAATATGGACAAATCATCGATTGATAAAGCCGAATCCCTGGAAAGCCAGGAAGTGATATGTCGCCGTCAGGATGGCGTCCGGTTCCCGGCGGTACTGGTTCACACCCCGCTCGGGCCCGAGGGCGGCCGCCCCATGGCCATGCTTTACTTTATTAAGAGTATTTCCGAGAGCGCCAATTATCAGGGTATGATTCTTAAGCTGGACCGAATTGCTTCCAGAGGTAAGATGGCCCGCGATATTGCCCATGAAATTAATAACTACCTCGCGATTCTTCAGGGGAACCTGGAGTTGATTCCCATGTTCATAGCCAAAAATGATTCCGAAAAGGTCGACAAAAAACTGGCCATCATGAAAGATACTGTCAGCCGGATCTCGACGTTTACCGATGGTTTGACTCGTTTCAGTGATGAAAACAGTGAATTTACCAAAGAAGATCTGAATCAATTGGCGGAGAACCTGATTGCCTTCCTCAAACCGCAAAACAAATTTGACAATATTTTTATCTGCACCAATCTCTCCGAGAACCTGCCGCTGGTCGAAATCGACGCCAGTCAGATTCAGCATTTGCTGGTTCATCTGGTCACCAATGCTGCCGAAGCCATGGCCAAGGTCAAGGATAATCGCTGGATGGTCATCAGCACGGCTGCCGATGAATCATCAAATATGGCGATAATCAAGATTGCCGATGGCGGCCCGGGTGTTCCGCCGGAGAAAATCGGTAATCTCTTCATAAAACGATTCAGCACCAAGCGCGACGGTACCGGCCTGGGGCTCATCACCTGCAAAAACATCGTCGACAATCATAATGGAGAGCTATCATATCACAGCGGTGAAGATTCCATGTCTATTTTCGAAATAAAGATTCCCATCAGCCGGCCACAGGATGTAAATGCCGGCAATATCTCCGAGAAAACAGAGAAGACCGTTCCGGTATAATTGCCCAAATATATATTGACCGGATATATCAAAAAATCTAATTTAAGGCCATGCCGAGCTCTAAGACTGATCATTTGTCGGGATTCGGCAGGGCCAAATTCATTCTTCCTCTAATTGCAATATTTGGCGTCCTGCTTTTTATTCTGACTTATCTGGGAATAGAAAAAAGTCGCAGCGACAATCTGCAACTGTTGCGCCGTCAGGGCGCTGCCCTGATCGAAAGTCTGGTATTATCGTCAGATAACGCCATCAAGGCCAACTCTTTTTTCGATCTGCTGGTTCGGGAAAAGCTGTCCGACCTGGCCGGGTTTCTTGAGACCCGTCCAAATCTTGATTTCTCGGCACCCGAGCTGGCTGATTTTGCTTCGGGCTACGGTGTTGATGCCATCCTTATTTTTGACAAAGATATGCATCTTATCGCCTCGGGAGCGAGGGGCGTTTTTATCAATACGAATGAGATTTACGGTTATGTTATCCCCGAACTCGAAGAACTTCTGGCCGACACCATTAATTTAAGCAGCTTTCAATTCGTGGAAGGCAGTCTCCCTGGTGATGTCCGCCTTTATTATCTGACCCGCACCGCCGACCAGAATAATGTCATTGTCATTGCTTCCGATGCACTGTTTTTTGTTCAGGCCAAGGAAAATATCGGTATCGGTTTTCTGGTCCAGAATATCGCCCGTGAAGTTGGCGTGGAGTACATCATCTTCCAAACGATGGACGGCATCGTCTTCTCCTCACGAAAAATCGGCCCGATACTGAAAATCGAGAAAGATCCTTTTCTCAAGGAGGCGCTCACGGCTGATTCGGTCGTCTGGCGCGAGTATGAATCCGAGGGTCGCCCGATTCTGGAAATGGTCAAGAAGTTTTCATCGGTCGAATATCCCGAAGGTATCTTCCGCTTGGGCATACCCCTCGACAAATATTATGAAATCGTTGCCGGTTATAATCGCCAGATGATTCTCCTGAGTCTCCTGATTTTCGCGGCCCTGGTGCTGTCGGCGATGTATTTAAGCGGCAAACAAAAGCGAATATTCCTGGATCAATCGTTTCGCAAAATCCGGTCATTGTCCGAAAAGGTTTTCGACAGTATCAATGCCGGATTAATTGCGGTCGGCCGTGACGGTAAAGTCGAAATGGTCAACCGGCAATTCCTGAATATCTTTCATTGCGAAGAGAAGGATATTGTCGGCCGGATGTGGCCCGATCTGGAGGTCAGCGGGATCGTCCCGTTCGATAAGGTTCTGGCGGGCGAAAAAGAAACAGGTGATGCGGAGACGACATTTCAGATGCCGGCCGGGAAAATGTATCTATTGATTAACACCGGCCGGATATATGATGAAAAACAGAATGTGAGCGGGGCGGTGGCGGTTATCTATGATTACACCCATATAAAGGAACTCGAAGAAACGGCGCAGCGGCGGGAGCGCCTGACTGAACTTGGCGATCTGGCGGCGGGTGTGGCGCATGAGATACGCAACCCGCTTAATGCGATTTCAATAGCGGCACAGCGGCTGCTGGGAGAGTTTGAGCCGAAGGAGAATGTCGAGGAGTTCAATAATTTTGCGCGGCAGATAAAATCCGAAGCCGGCCGTCTCAATGAAATCGTGACCCGGTTTTTGTCCATGGCCAGGGATAAGGGGAAATCCGGTAAATTGGTGAATCTCACCCGCATCGTTTCGGAAACAGTCAGTCTTATCTCCCTGAGCAATCAACGCGATGATATAAAAATATTGACTCAAATCGAACCGGAGGTTTCTGCGCCGATATCCGAGGACAGATTAAAGCAGCTTCTGATAAACCTGATTCGTAATGCGATTCAGGCCTGTGAAAAATACGGCGGTGAGGTTGTCATTTCCCTCGCCAGGGAAAAGGATGGCATATTTTTATTGGTCAGGGACAGCGGGCCGGGCATCCCCGAAGAAATAAGCCATAAGATTTTCACACCATATTTTACAACACGGGACAAGGGAACCGGGCTGGGGCTTTCCATCGTGCATCAGATAGTCGAAGAGTTCAAGGGGAGCATTGAAGTGATTTCACCACCCGGGGGCGGAGCCGAATTCAGGGTGAAAATTCCTCAATAAAAAACGGCGGCTGACAGCCGCCGTTTCAAATCAATAAGAAATAATCTTACTGAATATTCTGCTTGATCCACTCGGTGCTGACTGATTTCGGACGAGTGATGGCGGTGCCGACGGCACGGTTGATAATCAACTGTGACAGCATACCCATGGCACGCGAAACCGAGAAGAGGACAGTGTAGTAAGGGAATTCGGTCAAGCCGAAATGATACAGCAGAGCGCCGGAACCGGCATCGACATTGGGCCACGGATTCTTGGCCTTGCCGTGCTTCTTGAGAACTTCCGGAACGATGTCATAAACTTTGGCAACCGTCTGGAAGACCGGGCTTTCCGGCAGGTTTTCTTTACCGAAGGCCAGGAAGGCGCTGAATCTCGGGTCAGTCACGCGGAGAACGGCATGGCCGTATCCCGGAATAACTTTGCCGCCATTCAGGGTTTCCCATGCGTATTTGTCAATCTGCTCGTCGGACGGAACACCATTGAATTTTTTCATGGTATCCAGAACCCAGCCGAGACATTCCTGATTGGCCAAACCGTGCAGAGGGCCGGCCAATCCGTTCAGACCTGCTGAAACGGCATAATAGGCATCGGACAGGGCCGAACCGACAGTATGACAACTGAAGGCACTGACATTGCCGCCTTCATGGTCGCAATGCAGGGTCAGGTACAGTTGAATCAGCTTGGTGAAGACGCCCGATTTGTCCTTGATGCCGAGCATGTTGGCATAATTGGCGCCCCAGTCGAGGTCTTTTTTGTAGGCGATTCTGTTGCCCTTGTTGAAACGCATACGGTAAACGCCGGCGGCGATTCCGGGCAGCTTGGCCAGGAGATTCAGGGAATCTTCCAACATCGGTTTCCAGTAATCGGTTTTGGCCATACCCTTGTCGTATGCTTTTTTGAATTCGGATTCGCGCTGCATGACCAGGATAGCGGTATTTAGCATAGCCATCGGATGCGAATCCTTGGGCATCGCTTCAAGGACTTTCCAAACATAGGTCGGAACTTTTGATCTTTCGGCGTATTCTTTCTGCAGAGCCTTGAGAGCGGTTTTGTCGGGAAGTTCTCCGGTGCACAGCAGATAGAAAATTTCCTCGGGCAGTTTATCCCGCAAATCCATAATCGGGATTCCGCGAATAATCAGACCTTTGTCCGGATAAACGACCGAAGTGTCACAGATCATGGCCTTCACGCCGCGCATACCACCGTATGCCTGGCCCACGGTCACGTCGGAGATCTTCTTGTCTCCGTGTAATTTGCCAAGTTCTTTCAGTTCATCTCGCAACTGAGGAATCATCTTGGCAAGTTTGTTTTGTAATGTGGCCATCAATATACTCCTATTTTGATTTATAAAGATTGATTTTGATGATCGACAGATTCACTTGTTACACATCCCCATATTATTGAAATGACATATTAAATTATTTGCCGCGACTTGTCAATAGTTCTCCAAGCGATTTCGTGAATTTTTTCACTTTTATTCAATATTTTTTTGGAAATGGGTTCTGATTATATAATTGCGAGCAGCGAGGTATTAATTACGAATTTGAAAATAATTTCCCCGGATTCAGCAGATGGTAGGGATCGAAGGCATTTCTAATCTTTTTCATGTGGTCGAGAGTCGGCTCGTCGAATTCGAGATGCAGGAAATCCCTTTTCGTCAAACCGATGCCATGTTCTCCGGTCAGGGTTCCGCCAAGTCGGAGTGTTTTATCGAAAAGCTGTTTTATTCCTTCATCGATCAGGGCCAACTCATGATTGTCATCGCTTTGGGCCAGGAAATTCACATGAAGGTTGCCGTCGCCGGCATGACCATAAGAATTTATGCGTATCGGTGATTTTTCATTGAGTTGGGCCACAAAGTGAACAAGTTCCGGCAGCTTCGAGGGCGGCACACAGACATCTTCCGATATTTTGTGGCGGGCCGCTTCTTTGACGGCTTTGGACAAATTCCGCCTGATTTTCCAGAGCTTTTCCGCTTTTCCTCGATTGTTTTCTCTGGTCAAAAATATAACTCTGAACCGGCGGCAGATATCTTCAATTTGCTCCGCCTCCGACAGACATTTATCCCCCGATGTTTCAAACAGCAAAATCGCGGCGGCATTATCGATTTCAATCGATTTCTCATAATCATTCGAGCAGGCCACCGAATCGCCATCCATGTATTCCATTACCGATGGCACGATGCCGCATCTGGTGATTTCGGCAACGGTTTGCGCAGCATCTTCGGGATCGCCGAAGGCGGCCAGAATGGTTGGGCCGAAAGTGGGAAGTTCGATCAGTCGGGCAGCAATCTCGGTGACGGCAGCCAAAAGCCCCTCGGAACCAATAATGATTCCTGATAAATCAAAGATATCGCCATTAGAATAGACGCCGGTTTCGATAATTTTTCCATCTATTGTAACCGCCCTGAGGCCGATGATATAATCCTTGGTAACGCCATACTTTTTGCAATGCAGCCCGCCGGCGCATTCGGCGACATTGCCGCCCAGGGTCGATTCATCATAGCTGGCCGGGTCGGGCGGATAAAAAAGATTATGTTTTTCCGCCGCCTTCATCAAATCGATGGTAATAATGCCGGGGCCGCAGAAGGCCCGTTTTTGTTTTGGATCCAGCTCCAGTTTCTTCAAATGTTCCAGCGAAAGCACCAGCCCATCGGGCACCGGAACGGCGCCGCCGGTATAGCCGGTTCCGGCCCCGCGAAAGACGACAGGAATCCCGCCTTCGCGGCAAAGACTCATGATTTCAACAACTTCGGTTTCATTATCCGGAAAAATTATGGCGGGAGCTTTGACGCGAATTTCTGAAGCATCGCGGGAATAATCGGGAAAAGAATCGGTCTCAAGAATAAGTCTTTTGCCAAACCTATTCCTGAGACCGTCAAAGTTATGCATAAATCTCAGACCTTTTTTTCAGTGCTTTTGGCCGGAGAATCCGATTTACTTTCAGTTTTGGCCGGCGCCGTAACGTCGGTTTTATATTTCTGCTCGCCCTTTTTATAGGAATTGCTGCGATAATCAGTCGAGTAGAAGCCGGAGCCTTTGAGGAGGAAGCCCGCGCCGCCGGTTATTATCCGCTCGGTGTAACCGCTGCACTCGGGGCAGACCGAAACAGGATCGTCGGAGATCGGCTGAAATTTCTCAAACTCGTGTTCACATTCCGTGCATCTATATTGATAAGTAGGCATATTCAAAAAACCCCATAAATTACAAAATAATTAACTATTCATTATAACAGCGACAGCAGAAAAAAGTTCACCGGCAACAGGCATCATCCGTAGCGCCAGCCGCGGTCCCTGGCCAATCGCGGATTGGGTTTCCAATCGGTCAGTTTTGCGGCGGTTTCTTTTTTGGGTGGAGGCGGTTCTTTTTTCGTGGTCGACATATATACTTTGGTTTCTTTCGGCGTGGCGATTCCGTATGATTCCTCTGCCGCGCGAATAATCTCCGGCATTAAACCTTCCTCAGCCACTTTTTCGGTAAACTTGCGCCGTCCGTCGACCAGATCACGCAGGTAATTATCGATCTGGTCCTGGGAGTAGTATTTCTTCGGGTCATAAGCACTCAGATCGGTGCCCTCGGCCTTGACGATAACTTCGGTACCAAGGAAGCTGTTAACATAGTCATTGGTGCCGCGCAAGTCACCGCGCTGAATAGCAGCCATGGTATCAATCGGGACGCGTTCGGTTTTGCGGACCATTTTCTTGCCGCCGTCGGGGAGCATTTCGATAATCTCGCCCATGCCGCCGGTGTTGTACTGGTAAAAAGCCACTTTATCCGGGTAGTTGGCTGCCAAGTCCATGATTATCTTATAGAAAAAGTTGACCTTTTGCGCCCTCGAACCGACGATAAACGGGTCGGTGCCGACGGTGCGGACCGATTCGCCAGCTTTGGCCGGATTGGAGGCATAGCTATGACTGGATTCACCCCACAAATAAGCGAGGGCCGCCTGGATGGGGGTCAATCTCTGCGAAAAGGTCATGATGGTATTGCGCCGGGTTATAAAGGCAAAGACGATGCCGTCGAGATCGTCAATAGGCGGCAGGTTAAGAGAGGGATACCAGATATCTTTCATGGCGAACGGCCAGTGACCGCGTTTGATTTTGAGCTGCTTGCGCATAATCACCGCTCGGCCGTTGCCGCAAAGGTTTTCGTCCAGAAAATCAGGCTGCCCGTTGGCGTTGATCATGACATTTTCGTACATGGCACTCTTATGGACGAGCGCATTGTACATCGATTCCTGAAGTTTTTTATCGACATCGGTTTTGACGAAGTAGTTGAACTCGGAGCCGTATGCCGATCCGTCATTTTTTAAAAAGCAGATATCATCCTGGCAAACCATGGTCCTCTCGCCTTTGAACCAGTCGAGACCAAGCTGGTGACAGGACCAGGTACTCTTGCCGGTTGCCGACAGCCCGAAGAGCAAGACGCCATATTTTTTCAGCTTATTGGTCTTGACATCGCGGATAATTACGACCTTGGTCCCGGCATGAAGACCCAGCATGCCCAGGTCACCGGCGGCATGCATGCCGTTGCGCAGGAACCCCTTTTTGTCCTCGCCCATATAGTCGGAACCTAGAACGACGGTGATATTATGGTCGGGCAGCATCAACACCTGCTGGCGGATCTGATGTTCCTCGGGAATATGAATAAGTGTGAATTCCGGGCCGGGCGCTTTGGTTACCGGGCCCATGGTATGTCCCCACATAAGTGCCTGCCGATGGTTTTTCAGATCGGCCACCGACATGTACAAATTACACTTGGGATTAAATTCGGAATTGCTGCCCATCTGACGCCGCAATCTGACAAAGGGGAGAGTCTCCATGAGATGAAGCACCTTCTCAAGTTCCTCCGGCGCCTTTTCGATTATTTTCTTCTTATTATCAGACAGGCTGTGTTCGCGGACCTTTTCCGAACCGAGATAGACCGTTTTTTCACCGATGCGGCTGGAAATGACGGAACGCCACCCCCAGGAACCGAATTTGGTCTGCATCCCGCTATGGATGGCCGGTTCGCGTAGATCTTCAAGTTTCATGTCCTTGATATTCGGGCCGTTGATACGGCGCTGCAGATCCCGCGCGAATCGGGCATATGTGCCGGTATCATAAATCGAATCTGACATCTTAAACACCCTTTGGCAAAATTTCGTCTTGGTCGAAGAAGAAGGCCACTTCGATCTTGGCGGTTGCTTCACCGTCAGAACCATGAACAACATTCTTCTCGATTGAGGTGCCATATTCACGGCGGATAGTATTGTATTTTGCTTTGGCCGGATCGGTGGCGCCCATCAAATCGCGCCAGTGCTCGATGGCGCCATGTCCGCCGATTACCATAACTACAACCGGGCCGGAAGTCATAAATTCCACAAGTGATTTATAGAAGGGTCTGCTCTCGTGGACGGCGTAGAATCTTTCCGCCTGCTCGCGGTCGATTTTGAGGACTTTCATTCCCCGAATGATCAGGCCGGCACCTTCAATTTTGCTGATGATTTTCCCGACCAGCTTGCGCCGGACACCGTCCGGTTTGATTATACCGAGTGTATTAGCCAACCTGACCTCCTTTAAACCAATTCCCGGAGACGGGATTTAATCGTCTCGGGCGGAATTGATGCTATATTCACTTTGTATGCCGTTGTTACGCGGAACAACTGGTGGAAATTGCGGCGCTGCAAATCTTCCTGCTCAACCGAAGTGCCCAGAATATAAGGATTGAAGAACGGCTGCGTTTTATATGGTGTCATGCCGGCTCCGGAAGCAGAGCGGTATTTTCCCTGAGTGACATAATCGAGGGCGGCTTCCACTGACAGTTTTTCCACTGCCGGGGTATTGGGCTCGTAGCATAGCAACGCGACCGTTTTCAGATGCGAGCGTTTGATGTACTTTTGCGGGCCGCCGATCCAGGCCGGATCGACCAGCGCTCTCGAATCGAGGCTGCCCCAGTAGCAGTATGGCTCGCCCAGATCGAGAGGGCATTCATCAACAAGTTCTTTCATGTTGGTCCAGTCGGACCGGGTCGTCACGACATTTTCGCATTTGCTGCGATCGAAGATTCGGGCATACCGCGGAAAGTTCTTGGCGCTCTCGGTTTTAAAATAAAATTTGCGTTCGGGAGCATCGGCAATGGCTTCATTGCCGCGATAACGTACGAACAGCCAGTCATTGGTCAGGAAGCGGGCTTTTTCATCCTCGAGCAATCGTAAAAGTGATGAGCCGCGTTTCATGCCTTTGGCGCCCACAAGGAGCAGGCCCTTGCCGCCGAAATCGACGCCGGCCGCCCGAATACCATGCACATCGAGAAGCCGCTCGCTGGCCTGGGCCACCATGCCCAGAGCGATGCTTCGGATCTGACCGTAATAACTGGTGTTGAACAAAATCGCGGTTCTCATTTCCGGGCAATAGTAGCCATATGATGTCCGTCCGGGGACGCCGTCGACGGCATAAATAATGCCGTGGGGTTCCAGGTCGGATTCAAGCTGCGCCGGGTACCAGTTCTCCACCCAGAAATCATAGAGGTGTGGCACGTTGGTCCGCAATTGAATGATAATGCCGTTAATATTGGCATTCCATTCGAAGTAGCGGTCGAAGGGAAGATTGGCTTCGGCTTCCTGCACCAGAGCATCACGCTCCTCGACGGATACGGCTGTATCTATCTCGACATTCCCTTTGGGATAGGTCATGACATTCTGCAAAGCGACCCGTTTGTATTTCGGCGATTCCTTCAGTTTCAGCATGGCTTCGATGATGCGATCGGTTCCCTTTTCGATTTTGTCCATCGAGGTGGCATATGACAGCCTGATATTATCGTCGGCACCGAAGGCGCTTCCGGGCACCAGCGCCACAGCCGCTTCTTTCAATAAGTAATATGACAGACCGTACGAGTTTCTGATTTTCATGCCGCCGTATTCGGTGTTGTAGTAGGCCGAGGTGTTGGGGAAGAGATAGAAAGCGCCCTGAGGCTGATAGCAGGATATGTTCGGTATCCGATTCAGTTTGCTCATCATGTAATTCCGCCGGGTTTGGAACTCGGCCACCATCCGGTTGATCTCCGACTGGTTGCCGGACAGGGCGGCCGCGGCCGCTTTCTGGGCGATGGAATTGGCGTTCGAGGTCGTATGCGACTGGATGATGCCCATCGCCGAGATCAATTCGCGCGGGCCGATAGCATACCCGATACGCCAGCCGGTCATGGAATATGATTTGGAAACACCATTGATAAGAACTGTCTTGGCTTTTATTTTATCGCTCAGTGAGGCCACCGATGTGAAACGGTACCCGTCATAGATAACCTTCTCATAAATTTCATCGGCGACAATAATCAATCCTTCCTCGGCCGCAATTTCACAAATCTCCATCAGCTGTTCCCGGGTGTAGGCGGCGCCGGTCGGATTGCTTGGATTATTAATAATGATTGCCTTGGTATTAAAATTGAGATTGGCTTTTAATTCGTCGGCAGTGAGACGGAAGCCGTTCTCTTCTTTGGTCTGCACAATGACCGGTTTTCCCTTAACCATGAGCACCTGCTGGGGGTAGGAAACCCAGTACGGCGCCGGGATAATCACTTCCTCATCACGGTTAAGAATCGCCATGAACAGATTATAGAGACCCTGTTTGGCGCCGGACGAAACGATTATTTCATTGTTGGCATATTCAAGGCCGTGGTCCTCTTTGAGCCGGGCGCGAATAGCCGACTTCAATTCCGGGATACCATCATTGGCGGTATATTTGGTAAAGTTATCGTCGATTGCCTTTTTGCCGGCTTCTTTTATATCGGCCGGTGTGGGAAAGTCGGGCTCCCCGACGGAGAAATCAATGACATCAATGCCCTCGGCCTTCATTGCCTTGGCCTTGGCATTGATGCGCAGAGTCGGGGAAAGCTCCAGACGTCCGATTCTATTGGAAATCATCGCTTACCCCTTATTTCTGGCCGTCTGCCGAGGACGATTTATGAGAGGTCTCGGTCTTCGCTTCCTTTTTCTTCTCCGAAAGCTTTTGCAGCCAATCTTCAAGGTCGAATCCGGAGAGAGACTTAACCACAGTCGGCAATTGCGACATCATCGAAGCCACCTCGCCGGTTATCTTTGATGATCCCACTTTGCCGTCATTGGAGACCATAACAATTTTATCCACTTTTGAAAGAGGCGTAGCCATCTCGCGGGCCAGTTCAGGCAATTTATCGAAGATCATCTGAAGCACCGCCGGCTGAGAGTAAGAATTGTATGATTCCGCTTTGCGGCGCATGGAATCGGCTTCAGCCTGACCGATCTTCTCGATCAGTTCGGCTTCGATCAATCCCTGAATACGCTTGGCCTCGGCCATACCTTTGGCCTCGGCTTCAAGACGGAACTGCTCGGCTTCGGCCGGCTTGCGGACCTTGGCTTCGAGTTCCTGCTCCACCCGGGCGATTTCCTTTTTCTCCAAGGCGATGGCGGAATCTTTCTCGATGATCTTGACCTTGGCTTCCTCGGCCTTTAATTCCTGATTCAATTTATGCCGCTGCAGTTCATAGGCAAAATCAGCGTCGGCTTTCTTGAAATTGAGAGCCTTCTGGAGTTCGGCGCGATTAAGCTCAAAAGACTGGTTGGCGTTGGCCACTTTGGTCTCGGCTATGATCTTGGCGATATCTCCCTCTTTTTTGGCATCGGCCGACTTAATGATGGCATCACGAGCCGCTTCCGCCTCGGCCACCTCGGCGTCACGTCTGGCCTGGACGATTTTCGGACGTCCGAGCGCTTCCAGGTAACCCGAGGGGTCGGTGATCTCTTTCAGGTTGAAGGAAAGCAATTTCAGGCCCATATTGGCGAAATAGGCGCCGACATCGTCAAAGACCGCTTTGGCAAAGTCTTTCCGGTTTTTGTTAATCGATTCGAGATTCATGGTCCCGATCAAAGCGCGGGTCGAACCTTCCAGGGTTCTCAGGGCGACGTCACGGATGTCAGGCAGAGGTTTGCCAAGAAACTGTTCGGCAGCCAGATGGATCGAAGCTTCATCGCCGGCGATTTTTACTTCGGCGGTCCCTTTTACAGTCGAACGGATGCCGTTGGTCGAGATGGCATCATCAACCTTTATTTCCATCGGGATGATTTCGAGGGGAAGAATCTGTGCCTGCTCGACAAACGGCTTGACAAAAGTACCGCCGCCGATACGGAACCGGTATCCCACCTGCCGTGATGACCCATCCGGCAGAGTAATCGTGCGTTTTCTGCCTCCGGAAATAATCAGCACCTCATTGGGGCCGACCTTGCGATAGTTCTTGAAAATAATTAGCACTATTGCCGCGGCAACGACAACAGTAGCAATGATGATTATAATGAGGGAACTCACAACTGCACTCTCCTACCAGAATGATTTAAGCGGCTTTTAACGGCCGCCGGATTCCTAAATTAAAGTCAAAAGAAACATTTTCCCACCGGCAATGTCAAACGATATTTTGACTCCATCGCCGGCGATCTATCCTTTCATAAGTACAGCAATCGCTGAGACATCAACAATATCCTGGGCCGAGCAGCCGCGCGACAAATCGTTCATCGGCAGCCGCAGACCCTGCACAATCGGCCCGGTCGCGGTGGCCCCGGCCAGCCTCTCGGTCAGTTTGTAGCCGATATTGCCGGCATCGAGATCGGGGAATATAAGCACATTGGCTTTGCCGGCAACATCCGATCCCGGCGCTTTGCGCGAGGCGATTTCGGGAATGATGGCGGCGTCGAGTTGCATTTCGCCGTCGACCTTGAGTTCAGGATGCTCTTTGCGGACCAGGGCCAGAGCCTCCAGAACTTTGTCAACATCCTCATGTTTGGCCGATCCCCTGGTGGAAAATGAAAGCATCGCCACCCGCGGTTCCTGTCCCGTCAGTTTGTACATCGTTTCGGCAGTCGAAACCGCGATCGAGGCCAGTTGCGCCGCATCCGGATTGGGGACCACGGCGGAATCGGCATACATAAATATCTTGTTTTCCTCATCGCGGAATTTAGGCAGCACCATCATAAAGGCACCAGAAACGGTGTTGATACCCGGCGCCAGGCCGATCACCTGGATCGCCGCCCGCATGACATCACCGGTGGTATTGACGGAGCCTGCCACACAGCCGTCCACCATGCCTTTTTCAACCATCATGGCGCCGAAAAAGAGGACGTTTTTGACGGTCTCAGTCGCCTGGGCCTCAGTGATACCCTTATGTTTTCTTTTTTCGAATAAGGTCTTGGCGAAATCGGGGATTAATTCCGATACGGAGGGATCGATTACGCGAACCAGGCTCAGATTCAGTTCTGCCTCGGCGGCCAGTCGGCCGATTTCGTCTTTATTGCCGAGAAGTACCACCGATGCGATTTTCTGCTCGACAAGTATTTTGGCAGCTTTGATAACCCGCGGTTCGGTACCTTCGGGAAGGACCACCTTTCTCTTTTTAGCCCGTGCCTTTTCCTTTATGGAATCAAGAATATTCAGTGAACCGCCTGACATAGGATGCACTCCTCAACTATATAAAAAATTATCCTGCGACATTAGTTATCTTTAAAATCGGGATCGGACAGATAGGCCTCGATAAAACGATCAATGGCACCGTCCATGACCGCCTGGATATTGGAGGTCTCGACGCTGGTCCGGTGATCCTTGACCATATTATAAGGGTGAAAGACATAACTGCGTATCTGGGATCCCCATTCTATTTTCTTTTTTGACTGTTCCATCTGCTGTTTCTTTTTGCGCTGCTCTTCCAACTCCATTTGATACAGACGGGAGCGCAACATTTTCATTGCCGTTGACCGGTTTTTTATCTGGCTGCGTTCATTCTGGCACTGGACGACAATACCGGTCGGTAAATGAGTAAGGCGCACTGCCGAGGAGGTCTTGTTGACATGCTGTCCGCCGGCTCCGGATGCGCGATAGGTGTCGACGCGAAGATCATCATCATTAATCTCAATCTCAATGGTATCGTCCACCTCAGGAAAAACGTATATGGAGACAAAGGAGGTGTGCCGACGGCTATTGGCGTCGAACGGCGAAATGCGAACCAACCGATGAACGCCCGATTCGGCCTTGAGATAGCCGAAAGCATATTCACCTTCGACCTCCATCGTGGCCGATTTCAACCCGGCTTCTTCACCCGGCTGGTAGTCGAGCAAAGTCACTTTGAATCCCCGAATTTCACACCAGCGATTGTACATACGAAACAACATGTCGGCCCAATCCTGCGATTCGGTGCCTCCGGCGCCGGGATGAATCGTGAGAATGGCATTGCGGGCATCATCAGGGCCGGATAGCTGAGTGGTGAACTCAAGACTCCCGACGGCTGTCTCAAGAACAGTAAGCGAGCTGCGAATTTCATCCTGATCGGAAATGTCTTCATCTTCGATCATGGCAGCAAGTTCTTTCAGATCAGAAAGCTCGGAGTTAAGCTTATCGATTTTTTCGAGCCATTTTTTGTGCTCGGAAATTTCCTTGAGCACCGCCTGCGCCGCCTGATTATCGTTCCAAAAGTCGGGCGCGGCCGTTTTTTCTTCTAATTTGTTAATTTTTTCACGACGTTTATCGAGGTCAAAGAAACCTCGCAAGTTTGGAAAGTCGTGTCTCCAAATCACTTATGCTATCTCTTATGTCGTTTATCATATTGTTTACCTCACCGATATTATATACATTCTTTTTCCCAAATGTCAATTGCTATTATAGCATAAATAGTGGATAATTGTAAAACAATTTCTGCCTGATTTCTGTGAAGAATTGCCATTCCTGTTGCCCTGATCCAAAATCAGATGGTTATAACATTTAATTGACAAAAGGTTGTTTATGGATATTTTACGCCGTAAACTAATAAATACAACTCGTATAAAGACTATGCAGATTGAAACCATTGTCGTAAGTCCATTTGAGACTAATTGTTATCTGGTCTGGAGTGAAAACAGTCGCGATGGCGTTATTATCGATCCGGGCGATGAGGACGAAAGAATCCTCGAAAGAATAGAAAAACAGGGGATTAACCCCCGGGCAGTTTTGCTGACTCACGGACATGGCGACCATATTGCCGCCGTTGATCAGGTCAAAAAGAAATTGAATATCCCGCTTTATATCGGGCGGGGCGACGAAACAATGCTGGGGTCCCCATCGGCCAATGTCTCGGCCATGTTTGGATTTCAGATATCCTGTCCTCCCGCCGACCACATCATCAGCGACAGTGACGTAATCAAAATCGGCCCGCTTACATTTACGGTTTTTGCCACCCCCGGCCATTCGCCGGGCGGGGTCTGTTATTTCGCCGAAAATATCCTTTTTTGCGGCGATACGCTTTTCTATGGCTCAATCGGTCGCACCGACTTGCCTGGAGGGAGTTTTCAGCAATTAATAGATTCCATCGATCGCAATATCCTGACACTTCCCGATGACATCATTTGCTACCCGGGTCATGGACCCGCTACAAGTGTCGGTCAGGAAAGAAGAAATAATCCATTTTTGACCGGAAACAAATTTGTATAAAAGGTAATGAGAATGTTTAATGACGATTTTGCTCTGGCAGACTATCATGTGCATCCCAATTTCTCGGTCGATGCCGAAGGGGCAATCGAGGATTTTTGCGCCTCGGCGAGGGAGAAGAGTATCTGCGAAATATGCTTCACGACCCATTTTGACACCAATCCGGCCTCATCCGAGTGGGGGCGGTCCATCAGGGTCAATGGTGAACTGAAAATAAATTCGGTTGAGAATTTCGGACATTATGTCAGGGCCATAGAAAAGGCCGGTGAAGATTCGCCGATGGTTATCAAGTGTGGTGTCGAGGTCGGCTATTATCCCGGTTGCGAAGATGAAATCAGGGAACTGACTGAAACTTACCCGATCGAATACAAGCTCGGAGCAGTGCATGAGATCGGGGATTTTGATATTTGTACGGAAAAAGATATCAAGCGCGTCAGCGCCAATATGCCCCTGGAAAAGCTGGCCGACGATTATTTCGGATTGGTCAAAAAAATGGTGGAGACGGGCCTTTTTGATGCGGTCGCGCATATGGATATGTATAAATGGTATGGTCTCAAATATTTTGGTGATAATATCCTGACGATTCATCGCGGTCGTATCGAGAATGTTTTCGAGTCCATGGTTCGGCATAATGTCGGAATGGAGATTAACACGGCCGCGCTGCGCAAGGGACATGCGGAATATTACCCGTCAATGGAGATTGTCAACATGGCCCGCAAAACCGGTGTGCGGATTGCCGCCATCGGCTCCGACGCTCATCGCCCGTCGGAAATAGGTTTTGACTTTGATGCGGCCAAAATGGTCGCGTATGATCTTTTCCCATATACGAATGAGTAGTAAAAACCATGAGTTTGACCGCCGTAAAACTTGACCGGGCCTTTTATCTTCGCCCGACGCTGGAAGTGGCGCGGGATTTGATCGGCAAATATCTCGTTTCGGCAATCGACGGCCGGATTTTGGCGGCCCGTCTGGTCGAAGTCGAAGCATATATCGGTGAAAACGACCCGGCCTGCCATGCCGCTGTCGGCAGGACCGCCCGCAATGAAATCATGTACGGACAGGGCGGATTCAGTTATATCTATTTTATCTATGGCATGTATCATTGCCTGAATGTCGTCACCGAAAAAGAGGGATTCCCGGCGGCGGTTCTGATTCGCGGCGCCGAACCGATCGACGGCGTGGAAGTGATGACATCGCGATTTGCCGGCGGTAATTCCAACAGACTGACCGATGGGCCGGGTAAACTATGTAAAGCCTTCGGACTGACCCGGGATCATAATGGAAAAGATTTTCTCGGCAGTGAACTTTATATCGAAGATCGCGGTTATATTCCCAAAAAGATAGACCGTTCGGGTCGTATTGGAATCAAGAAAGCGGCCGATAAAAAATGGCGTTTTTTTGAGTCCGGTTCGCCATATGTATCGGCCGGGAAATAGGTTATTTTTATAAACTGGAGAGCTCCTCGTAATGGCTAAAAAAGAGCGTCTAAAATCGATTACTATTCCGGTATCGACTTTTGAAAATGTAATGAAGCAGTTTGATCAGGCTGCGGTGAAATTAAAAATCGATCCAGGATTGATGGAATTTCTTAAGTATCCGGGCAAGAGCACGATTGTCAAGCTGCCGGTCAGGATGGATGACGGCAGTTTTAAGATGTTCACCGGTTATCGGGTCCAGCACAGTATTGTCCGCTGTCCGGCCAAGGGTGGCATCAGGTATCATCCCGATGTCGATCTTGATGAAGTTCAGGCATTGGCTTCGTGGATGACCTGGAAATGCGCCATCGTCAATATTCCGTTCGGCGGTGGTAAAGGCGGGATTGCTTGTGACCCGTCCAGTATGTCACAGGGTGAACTGGAACGTCTGACCCGCCGATATACATCGGCGCTTCTGGATATGCTCGGCCCGGAAAAGGACGTCCCCGCGCCTGACGTCAACACCAACGAGCAGACCATGGCCTGGATTATGGATACGGTCTCGATGCACGCCAAACACACGGTCACTTCGGTTGTGACCGGTAAGCCGGTTATTCTGGGGGGCTCGCTGGGGCGGCGAGAGGCCACGGGAGCGGGGGTTGTCATCACTGTCAGGGAAGCGCTGAAGCATTTGAAGATGAAGCCGGAGAATTCAACGGCTGCAGTCCAGGGTTTTGGAAATGTCGGTTCGGTGACGGCGATGTTTTTGCACCGGCTGGGTGTGAAGGTGACCCATGTCTGCGACGTGTTTGGAGGACTTCATAATCCGGAGGGCATCGATATCAATGCCCTGATTGAATATGTCAAACAAAATAAGAAGGTGGTCGGGTTTCCCGGCGCCAAGGCGTTTGATAAAGACGAGATTTTGTACAAGAAAGTTGACATTCTGGTACCGGCCGCTCTGGAAAATCAGATAACAGCCGAGAATGCCTTCCATATCAAGGCCAAAATTGTGGCCGAGGGCGCCAATGGGCCGGTGACCCCTGACGCCGATCCTATTTTACAGGAGAACGGTGTTTTTGTTATCCCGGATATTCTTTGCAATGCGGGCGGAGTTACTGTATCTTACTTCGAATGGGTTCAGGACAGGATGGGCTTTTTCTGGACCGAGGAAGAGGTTAATGCCCGGCTGGAGCAGTTTATGACAAAAGCCTTTAATGGCGTTTTGGAGGTGGCCCTGCAAAATAAGGTGCATTTGAGACTTGCGGCCTTCATGGTGGCTATCCAGCGGGTAGTGGATGTGGTTCACTTGCGAGGAATCTACGCTTAAAATGACAGGCGGTGATATAGTTGTTTGATTCTGATTTTCTCAGGCGCGCTTTGATTGCGGCGCCCGCAATATTTTTCTCATTGACGGTGCATGAATTCTTTCATGCTTATATCGCCTATCGTTTCGGCGATTCGACGGCCAAAGATATGGGCCGGCTGACCCTTAATCCGCTGGCTCACCTTGACTTAATGGGAACCGCCATGATGTTCCTCTCGGGTTTTAGATTCGGGTGGGCCAAACCGGTCCCGATAAATCCATACAACCTGCGAAATCCGAGGCAGGCCGATTTATGGATATCGGCGGCCGGCCCGTTGTCTAATTTTGGACTCGGTTTGATTTTTGCCATTCTGTTTCGATTGGCTTACGGCGGTTATGTAACTGTCCCGCAACCAATTGTCGAATTTCTTCTGGTTGGAGTTATAATAAATGTATCGCTGGGCTTTTTTAATCTGATTCCGCTCTTTCCGCTTGATGGTTCGCATATTCTTCGCTCTTTGTTGCCGCCGGAATATGGCCCCAGATTGGATTCCTTCGAGCGATTCGCGCCTTTTTTGCTGATGCTGTTAATTATTGTTGGTGGATTCTGGCTTATTTTGGGTCCGTTTATCAGTTTTCTGGTCAATCTTTATACCGGCGTGAGAATCTACTAAATGACTAATTCATTCCGGCCAAAATTTGCCGTTTTGATTTTTCTAACACTCTTATTAAGTGGCTGTAATTTGGCCTCCCGCAGGACCGCCGGGCCGTCAGTTATCGAATCGGAATTTCGCTATGACCAGGGTCAGGGTGATGCCTTTCTATATGATGTAAAAATTTACCGGGAGGGCAAAAAAAACTCGGTTCGACTTGATGTTTATCGAACCGGTGATCGGCTTGCAATATTTGCCAGAGGTTATCTCGGCAAGGGCGTCTTAAAGGGTTTGGTCCTGCCGGATTCGATAATTATTTATTTCCCGACCGAAAATGAATTCTATTCAGGGAAATTGAATGAATTGATATCCAAGAGCTGCTCCGAAAAAAATAATCTGGAGCGGATGCTGATCGATCTTTTTGTCAAGCGGCCGGTCGAAATCGATTATTCCATGACCGATTTCTATGTAAGTATTCTCAGCGATAAAGGCAAAAAGCAACAGTTCCGACTGGAATCGACCAGCTGTGCCGAAAGCGCTGAACTGCAGTATGATTTTCTGGAAAGCCGGTTTATTCTGGAAAAAATCGATTTTTCCAATCGGGATGAATCGTTCCGTTTCAAGGCCGAAAGGCGGAAACAGCGGCTGAATGTCAACATTCCCGCCGAAAAGCTCGACCTTTCCATTCCAGACGACGCCGTCAGAATCAATCTTTAGGTGATTCAAGCGGTTGACTTTTTCCAATCAATTTGCATATTAAAAGATTATAATTTTTTAAAAGGGTGATTGCCCTTAAAAGGATGTGTTTGTAACTGTATGAATCTGCTGCGCAGGACATTTGGCCGGTTAAAACCATATTGGCATTATGTGGTTATCTCCTCGCTTTCGGCGGCGATTCATGCCCTATTTGCCGGACTGCTGGTCTGGATGGCCGGACCGCTTCTTATGACGCTTTTCCAGACGACCGATATCGGCGGCCGCACTCCCGAGACGACCCCGGCTATCCAGAATGTTCAGGCGTCAGATACGACAGCGGCGCTGGATGACGGCAATGTAGCCAAGAAACTGGGAGATAAGCTGGATTTTCTGGCCCGAACCAAGAACAGCCTGAAGAATAAGCTAAATGAGTTTCTTGCGTCCGACAGCCGCAAGGGAACCCTGATTAATTTTTGTCTTATGATCATTTTTATTGCGGTCGGCGCAAATTTATTCATATATGTCCAGGGTTTCTTCATGGCTTATGTCCAGCAATCGGTCGTACGAGATTTTCGGAATGACCTGTTTGTCAAGTACCAGGAGTTATCCATAAGCTTTTTTCACCGCCAGCGGACCGGACAATTGGTTTCCCGTGTTACCAATGATGTCATTGTTCTCAACGAGACGGTTGATCTTGGTTTTAACCGGCTGGTCATCGATTCACTGACAGTTTTGCTCCTGGCTCTGTTTTTAATACTACTGTCATGGAAGCTGACGCTTCTGGCAGCCCTGGTAATGCCCATAGTCTTTGGCTTTATTTATTGGATGGGGAAGAAACTCCGCAAGTATTCGACCCGCTCTCAGGAAAAAATGGCCGATGTCAATTCGGTCCTGGAGGAGACTGTTTCCAATATCAGGATTGTCAAAGCTTATGCCATGGAGACATTCGAAATCAAGAAATTTTTCAAGGCAACCAATGACTATTTCAGGGCCCTGGTACGGATGACCCGAATCCGCCACCTGGCCTCGCCGGTCAGTGAAGTGCTGATTGTATGCGCCGGTATTACTATTCTGCTTTATGCCGGGACCAGGATTATCGAAGGGGGCGGCGAAATGGACGCCGGCGATTTTATGACTTTTATCATTGCCATGTTCACGATGATCAAGCCGGTCAAGAATCTTTTTGCCATCCATATTAAAATACAGGAGGGTATGGCGGCCGCGGAAAGAATCTTCAACATTATCGACACGCCGATTCAGGTTGAGGAGTCTTCCAATTCACGAAATATTGATCAATTCAAATCGAATATAAAGTTTGAAGATGTCTCATTCTCATATAATGGGCGTGAGCAGATTATTGAAAATGTCTCTTTCGAAGTGAAAAAAGGGGAAGTGGTGGCGCTGGTCGGTCCGTCGGGCGCGGGGAAATCGACGCTGTTTGATCTTGTGCCGCGGTTTTATGATCCGCAGCAGGGCCGGATATGCATTGACGGCATCGATATCCGGGAGCTTTCTCTCAATTCGCTCCGCAGTCTTCTGGGCATCGTCACTCAGGAAACTTATTTGTTCAACGATACCATCCGCCACAATATTGCCTATGGTCTGGAGAATGTCACTGATAATGAGGTAATCAGCGCCGCCAGGGCGGCCAATTCCCATGACTTTATTTCGGAATTCGAAAACGGCTATGATACGATTGTCGGCAATCGCGGTGTCCGTCTCTCCGGCGGGCAGCGGCAGCGGATTGCCATCGCACGCGCCCTTCTGAAAAATCCGCAAATTTTGATATTCGATGAAGCGACATCGGCGCTGGATACCGAATCGGAGTTGCTGGTGCAGGAAGCCATCGATCGTCTGATGAAAGACCGGACGACCCTGGTGATAGCCCACCGGTTATCGACCGTTATAAATGCCAGCCGGATTATGGTCATCAATCGCGGGCGAATTGTCGAAGAAGGCCGTCACGACGAACTGATGAAGCTTAATGGGATGTATCGAAAACTGTATTTGTTGCAGTTTAAAAACGGCGTAAATCAAAAAGATACGGTCGGGACGACCCCGGCCGAGTAAACGATTTTTTTAGCCATGCCTCCACGAATAATCAAGCATATCGAGCATCTTTTCAAACGGATTCTCAACCTGCCTTTTTATATTCTGATCGGGAAAGGCGATGTCGCACGGATTCCGGTTAATGCCGAAAATATAAAGTCGGTTTTGTTCCTGCGACCGGATAAACTGGGTGATATGATTGCCACCATCCCGGCCATGCATGCCGTAAAGGAACATTTTCCCCATATTCGCGTGGAGGTCCTGGCCTCGCCCAAAAATTACAGCATGATTGCCGGTGACCCCGGCATCGATCAGGTGCATCTTTATACCAAGAATGTATTGAAAGATCTGCTGACTATCAGGCGGTTGCGAAAAAAGCGCTTTGACCTCGTTTATGATCCGATCTGTCATGATTCGACCACCGGCCTGCTTCTGACCAAGCTGATCGGCAAAAAGGCGGTTCATGCTGCGGCGCGCAAATTGTCGCTTCGCCGCTATTATGATTTTTGCCGGCCGTATGAACCGGACGGCGACGATCACAATATCGACAACGGCTTGCTTATATTCGAGGCCTTTGGTATTGACCCGCAAACAGTGAATCCCTTCCTGCCGGTATTTATTTCCGAGAAGTCGCGCTCGAAGGCCGACAGGTTTTACTCCGGTCTGCCCGATGACAACCATTATCTCGTGGGAGTGAACATTTCGGCCGGAAGTCCCACCCGAACATTGTCGATGGATAAATACGCCCGAATCATAAACGAAATTAATCGAAGGCATAAAGATTTTCGATTTATTATATTTTGCGTTATGGAGCAGCGCGGTGAAGCCGGTGAATTGATAAAAAAGTGTGGGGCCGATGCCAGGCTGATTCCGGAAAACCTCTCATTATTGGATATCGGCGCAATAATGAACCGCCTCGATATCTTAATCAGCCCGGATACATCGATGGTGCATATTGCCGGGACCATGCAAATCCCGGTCGTCGGGCTGTATTCCGGGCATTTGCGTAATTTTCGTTTTTGGCGGCCATATCGTCAAGAATTCGGGGCCGTGGTGGCAAAGAACATCCAGAATCTCTTTGATATCGAACCGGAAAACGTGGTGGATGAATTCGAAAGACTTTATGAGAGCCTGATGTCAAAGGCGGCCGCCGATTCGAAACAGGATTAAGATCGGTACTTATATGAGCAAAATATCAGCAGTTATAATAACGAAGAATGAAGAAGCCAATATCGAGCGATGTCTAAAATCGGTCGATTGGGTCGATGAGATAATTGTTGTCGATACGGATTCGACCGACAAAACGCGCCGGATTGCCACAGAAGCCGGAGCCAGGGTATTCCAAGTCGAATGGCAGGGGTTCGGCCACGCCAAAGGCTTTGGTGTCGAGAAGGCCTCGCATGACTGGATCTTATCGATTGATGCCGATGAAGAAATCGGTGAGCGGCTGGCCTCGGAGATTAAAGGCGTGATTGCCTCGGATAGGGCCGAAAACGGCTTTGAGATTCCCCGAAGGACAAGTTTTCTGGGGCGATGGATAAAATATTCGCGCTGGTACCCTGATTATGTGTTGCGCCTGTTCAAGAAAAATTCCGGTCGGTTCAATGACTCGCTGGTGCATGAAAAGGTCATGATTGAAGGATCGATCGGCAGATTGGCCAATCCTATATTGCACTATTCCTATCCCGACATCGACACTTATTTTATTAAATTCGAAAAGTACACTTCACTGGCGGCTCAGGAGTTGTACAATAAGGGAAAGCGGTTCCACCTTGCGGCACTTATTTTCAAGCCGATAGCTTCATTTTTCAGACATTATGTTACTGGTCTGGGATTCCTTGACGGCGTCGAGGGATTCCTGATAGCCGTGCTTTCCGCGTTCGGCGTCGTTACCAGATATGTCAAACTTCGCTCACTGGAAAAGGCCTCGCGGCATGATTAAGGTGCTTCATATCGACACCGGCTTATCGTACCGCGGCGGTCAACGGCAGGTGGCCTTATTAATCAATAAACTGGCCGCTTATGATGTCCGGCAGTACCTGGCCTGCCCCGATAAATCGCCCCTGACAGAGAAAACATTTTATTCCGTCGAAAAAAGATTTTCATTGTCGAAGACAAATTTCATGAGGTTTCTCGAACGGCGGGAACTGCGGCATTTTATTGAGGATCATGGCATAAATCTGATCCATGCTCATGACTCGCATTCACATTCATTGGCGGTAATTCTGGCCGGGAAGGGAAGGCTGCGCATAGTCGTTACCCGGCGTAGTTCGGGAAAAATAGGATTCGGGAGCCGGACCAAATACCTGGGACATAATATAAAATATATAGCCATATCGAATTATATCCGGAGCATGCTGATCGAAGACGGCATCCCGGAAGAAGATATAGCTGTAATAAATTCAATGATCGATATTGGCCGGTTCGATTATTGCCATGGCAAGATGGCCGGGATCGGGGAAAAACAAGGGAAAATAATAATCATTTCCGCCGGTGCGTTCGACAGCCAGAAAGGCTTTCACGATGCCATCGCCGCCATATCTGCGGCCACAAGACAAAGGAGTGATTTTAATTATATTCTGTATGGTGATGGGCCGGAAAAGGACAGGCTTTTGAAAGAAATCTCGAAAAACAAGCTTGGGGACAGAATCAGCCTGCCCGGCTGGCATGAGGATCCTTCGAAATACCAGCGAGAGGCCGATATTTTCGTGTCGACTTCATACTCGGAAGGATTGAATATGTCCATAGTGGAAGCCATGGCGGCAGGGACGGCCGTCATCGCCACCGATATCCCGCCGCACCGAGAAAATATTGAACATGAGAGAACCGGTCTGCTCTTTTCGCCGGGAGACAGCGAAAAACTGGCGGCAAATTTGATTCGACTGGTGGAAAATCATCAGCTTCGCCGGGAAATTGCCAAGTGTGCCAGAATTGTCGCCGAAAAATATGACAGCCATTCGATCTCAGAAAAGGTTTATAGGCTTTATGGTGAAGTTGTTGCCGAACGCGCCTGATTAGCGTATTATATGGAATATGAATTTAGCTGAGTTTATAATCGGGATAGAGGCTTTCAACGCCAACGTCGATATTGCCCTGTTGAGAAGGGCCTATGAATTCTCCGATCGGGCGCATCAGGGGCAGAAGCGCGAATCAGGGGAGAGGTATGTCGAACACTGCCTGAATGTCGCCTTTATTCTGGCCGAGTTGCATCTTGATTCCGATACCATCGCCGCTTCGGTTATGCATGATGTTGTCGAAGATACCGGGGTCACGCTTGATGAAATAAAAAATGAATTCAATGAGGATATTGCCGCTTTGGTGGATGGTGTCACCAAGATCAGTTCGGTGGAGTATATATCCCGTGAAGAGCAGCAGATAGAGTATTTTCGGAAGATGCTTCTTTCGATGGCGCGCGACATCCGTGTAATATTGATCAAGCTCTCCGACCGCTTAAATAACATGCGTACCCTGCAATATCTCGATCGCGAGAAACAGATCAGAATCGCCGAGGAAACCCGCGACGTCTATGCCCCTCTTGCGCACCGATTCGGGATCTCGAAAATCAAACAGGAACTGGAAGACCTGTCCTTGAAATTTCTGGAACCAAAGGCTTATGTCGATATTGCCCATAAGATTGAATTAAGTCGCGAAGAACGTGTAGCTTATATTATTGCCTTCGTCAAGCCGATCAAGGAGGCGTTATCGCGGGAAGGTATCAAGGCCGAGGTGTATGGCCGCGCCAAGCATATCGACTCCATCTATCGCAAGATAAAAATCCGCAACGTTGAATTTGAAAATATAGCCGATTTGCTGGCTATCAGAATCCTGGTAAAAACCAAGGCGGAATGTTATCACGTTATGGGCGTTGTCCATGAGTTGTGGACACCGGTGATGGCCAAGTTTGCCGATTATATTGCCTCGCCGAAACCCAACAATTATCAATCTTTGCATACCGCAGTAATCGGACCGGGCAAGAAAGTGGTGGAAATACAAATTCGGACCCATGAGATGCATCGCGTGGCCGAAAATGGAATCGCGGCACACTGGCTTTATAAGGAAGGCCGCCATCAACTGGACAAGAGCGACCGCCAGATGATGTGGCTTCGGGACGTTCTGGACTGGCAGAAGGACATGACCAATCCGTCGGAATTCCTCGAATATCTTAAGATCGACCTTTTCGCCGATGACATTTATGTTTTCACACCGATGGGTGAAATCAAGCATCTACCGGCTGGCGCTACCTTGCTCGATTTTGCCTTCGCCATTCATACCGAAGTCGGTCTTCATTGCAGCGGGGCCAAGATCAATGGGCGGATTTCTCCCCTGACGACCAAGCTGAAATCGGGGGATGAGGTCGCCATTCTGACCAGCCCCCATCGTCAACCATCGCGAGACTGGCTGAATATCGCCACAACCTCTCAGGCGCGAGCCCGTATCCGCCGCTGGCTCAAACAAACCGGATTCGATCAATCGGTGGCTCTTGGCCGCGAATTGCTTGACAGGGAGTTGAAAAAACTACGTACAGCAGTTCCGTCGGATGAGGATCTTCTCAATATCGCCCAGGGGCTTTCCTATACATCGGCCGCAAATATGCTGAATGCTCTCGGCAACGGCTCGCTTTCGGCACAACAGGTAGTGTCGCGCATCGTCCCCGAAGTGGAAACCGAGAAGCAACCCATTGTCGGCAAAGTTCTCGAGCGGTTCCGACATGAGCGCGGGATAAAAATCGAGGGCATGGGCAATATGATGTTTCGCTTTGCCAAATGTTGCCAGCCCATCCCCGGTGAGCATGTTATCGGCTATATTACCCGCGGCCGCGGTGTGACCATACATCGAATCGACTGTCCGGCCGCCCAGGAATTGATAGAACAGCCCGAGAGAACTATACCGGTAAGCTGGGATGTTTCCAAAGACCAGACTTTCGTGGTTACGCTGCAGGTTCATGTGGAGCCCAGAAAGAATATTCTCGTCGAAATTACCGAGTCGATTGCTGACAATGATACTAATGTCCGGGGGGCGGATATAAATATAGGTGACACGACTTCGATCGGTTTCATTGTCGTTGAAGTAAATAATCTGAATCAGCTTGAGAAAGTCATAAAAAGAATTAAGAAAGTTAAGGGTGTTCTCTCGGTGGGCCGCGCCCGCGGCGGAAGATTCAAAGATACAAATCCGGAATGAGTAATAAAAGATTAAATTATTTTCTGGTTTCAATCCTTATTTTTTTAATATTTTCGGCGGTCTTCTGGAGCTATTCGATCGACGACGCTTTTGTGACATTCCGCTATGCCGAAAATTTTGCCGATGGCCATGGTCTCACTTTTAATCCGGGCGACAGGCCGGTCGAGGGGTACTCGAACTTTCTCTGGCTTCTGATTCTAAGCCTGGCATATCTGATCGGGTTGCCGACATATTTTACCGCAAAAATTCTGGGTGTTGCCTGTTTCCTGATGGCCGGGATTGTCTGGTACCGCAATCTGTCCGGTGACGACCGTGAATTTCTCTGGCTGGCGCCATTGTTTTTTCTGGCTAATCCATACACTGCCTTTTGGGCGGTCAGCGGCCTTGAACTCGGACTGTATGCCTTAATACTGGCCTTGCTGGCGGTCGGGGTCATTAAGCGCGCCTATTGGTCATATTTTATGCTGCCCCTCCTGATTTTGATCCGACCCGAAGGATTTGTTATTGCCATTGTGATTATAATTGCCGGCTGGTTCGAGGGTCTGCTTAAAAAAGAGATACAATGGAAATATTATATATTCGCGCTGGGTATTATTATCCTGACCTTTGGTCTTTTGATTGTTTTTCGGATGTCCGCCTTCGGTTATCCGATGCCGAATACATTTTATGTAAAATCGACATTGGCCATACATGGATTTTTGCGCCTGGTCAAAGGCATGATCTATTATCTCCCATTGGCATTTCTCTTCATGATTGCCATGTATAAAATTTTTCGAAATCTCCGTAACAATGGCGGATATTTATTTTATGCGACCGTTTTCCTGGCCATGGCTTTGATCAACTGCCTGGCCGATGCAATAATGAATTTTCATTTTAGATATTTGATTGCCTTTTTGCCCTTTTTTCTGCTGACAGCGTTTTATGGGCTGAATCATCTGAAAGCTGAAAAAATCAAGGTTGCGGCCATAATTCTTTCGGCCGTCTCGATTCTTATTCCGACAATTCCCGTTTATGCCAGTGTCGTTCAGGAACGGAAAATCTGGGGGGCGCAGAAGAATCTCATTGAGTTTGTAAACAGGCAGCCGGAGCAAATCCGCATTTCCCTGACCGATGTCGGGCGGATTCCTTATTATACCAAAGCCCGCTATAATGACATCTGGGGGCTGGTTTCGGCCGATATCGGCCATGAGGGCTTCAATCCGCTGCGCGAATATATGAGATTTCCCGATTATTTCGTATTTGTGGGTTATTCCTGGGGAAATAAAATCATCCTCAGATTCGGCAAAGAAAGATTAATTGCTCAATGCAAAGGGTTTGATCAAACGTATCAGTATATTGGCGCCGGAGTGCCGGATGGAGGAAATCTTAATGAAGATGGCTATAATTACTTGATTTACCAAAAAAATCAGAATGCGGTTGATTCGTTGCTGCGATTGCATCCGATCAATTAGCTTTTCTCATATTAAGGAGATTCATTTGTGGCGAAAAATGATATTGAAATAGAAGTCTGCCCATCGTGTGGAATGGCGCTGAGCAAAAAAAATAGCTTCTGCTCCGGGTGTGGAGCCGCATTTTCAAAGCCGACTAAAGGGACCCGCAGCCAGACCCTGATCCTGGGCGCCTTTGTTATTCTTTTTGGCCTGCTTTATCTGGCCATTGCGTCCAGCCCGGAAAAGGCGGCGGCGGACAGCCCTAAAGGCCAGATGGAATCCAAAATGCCCGATGATATGAGCCAGTTTCAGGCCATGGTTGACCGTCTGCCGACTGATTACGGCAAACTGGTCGCGATGGGGAATCAGTTAATGGATGAGGGTTCCTACCATCTGGCTATCGAAGCCTATAAAAGGGCGCTGGCCATTGATTCCACCGACCCCAATATTCTGACCGACCTTGGCGCCTGTTACCATGCTCTCGGCAGCGCCGACAAGGCGGTGGTGCTTTTTGAAAAAGCGATCGCAATCAACCCCGATCATACCATTGCCTTATTTAATTTGGGGATTGCCTATCGGGATATCAATGACAAAGACAAAGTGCGAAAATATTGGAGCCGTTTGATAGAATTGTATCCCAATCAACCTCTTGCGGATACGGTTAAAAAATATATGGATCGGCTCGAAAATAATTAACCGTATTTGGGGCAGGATTTCGCGGCTGAAAATATTTGTCCTTTGGGTAAAAACAGTATAAATTTACCCTGTGATCGAAAAATCAGACATATTGGATAAAATCGGCTTGAACGGGCTAATCGATTTTATTTATCCGCCGGTATGTTTATGTTGTGACGGCTTTTTGGATAACGGCAGACTCCCGGTTTGCCCGGATTGTTTTGAAAAAATAGCCCAAATAGAGCTTCCCTTCTGCATTAATTGCCGACAATTCCTGGAAAAAAGTGTTATCTGCCGCGATTGCGGTGAATTGGCCATGGCCGTTTTTTGTCTCGGACATTTCACTGATAACCTTCAAAAAATGATACATCAATTCAAATATCATGGTTTCAAAAGGCTTGGCGCGAATCTGGCTGTTCGTTTGGCAGACAAATTCCTGCCCGCTTTGACTAAGCTCAAAGCTGATGTTATCGTTCCGGTTCCCCTGCACAGCATTCGGGAAAAATCCCGAGGTTTTAATCAGGCAGCGATTCTAGCCGATATTATAGGAAAAAGAATCGATGTCCCCGTGGCAACAGAGACGCTATTGAAACAAAAACGTACCAAAGACCAGGCCAAATTGAATCCGGAACAAAGAAGGGAAAATATCAAAGACGCGTTCAGATTACCCGGTTCTGAAGTGGCCGGCAAAAGAATTATCATTGTCGATGATGTTGTTACCACCGGGGCCACGGTAAATGAGGCGGCGTTGACACTACGGCGGGCAGGGGGAATTCCTGTTGCTGTTTGCGCCATTGCTGCAGCGGGGTTTTGATTTTGATATGCAGACAGTTTTAAAACAGGACAGCATTATTGATCAGTATTTGCAGTATCAGGAACTGGAATGCGGGTTGTCGGCGAACAGTCTTTCAGCTTATCGAAGAGATATTTTGGAATTCAAAAAATTTCTCAAAGCGACGACCAGCTTTGATATTACTCATCGCAACGTCAACGAGTATATTCATCATCTTACCGGCTTGAACCGCAAACCGGCATCGATTGCGCGAAAATTGTCATCACTCAAAAATTTCTATAAGTATCTTCATGAAAAGTCGGTGGTCAAGGAGAACTTTTTCGCTTTTGCCCGCGCCCCGAAAATATCAAGGTATCATCCTGATTACCTGAGTGTCGAAGAGATTCAAAAAATCCTTGAAGCCCCGAATTTGAAAACCGAAAAGGGCATTCGGGATAGAGCCATGCTCGAGCTCCTGTATGGAGCCGGGATGAGAATATCGGAATTGATCAATCTTAAGATGTCGGCAGTCTATGATGAGATCGGGTTCATTAAAATAGTCGGCAAGGGTAACAAGGAGCGCCTGGTGCCGTTTGGAAGCTTTGCGCGAAAAGCGGTTGAATGTTACCTGACCGAAGCCAGAGAGAGAAAGCGGACCGAGACCGAAACCGACATTTTATTTTTATCAAGCCGCAATCGGAAATTCTCCCGAACCGGGGCCTGGAAAATGATAAGAAACTATGCGTTGATGACCGGAATAAAAAAAGATGTAACACCGCACACCTTTCGACACAGTTTTGCCACCCATCTTATCGAAGGCGGCGCCGATTTGCGGGTGGTCCAGGAGTTGCTGGGACATTCCAGCATCACTACCACTCAAATATATACACAGGTTGATAAAGAGTATCTTTTGTCGATACATAGAGAATATCACCCTCGCGAAAGAAAAGCCAGGGATCGGATTGATTAGTTATGTTTCATTGTGCCTGCAGACAGGAAGGAGTAGATATTGCTTATCGGATAGAACGATTCTATCCTGATGGTCATTTATCTTTTCATTTCTTCCATACTCTGGATGAACTGCTGATCTTATCTCAGCGGTTTCACCTTGATCTGGCCATCATCGGCGGGTCCGGCGAATTCATGAAAGAGCTGGAACTTGTCAGGCTGATGAAAAGCCATATTTTCCTTTCAATAATTCCGGCCGTCTTGTATCATCCCGATCCTAAGGAAAGTGTTTTAATCGCCGGATTCCAGAACGGGGCGGATGAGTTTCTTCATGGTGAATGGAAAGACAAGCTGTTCGATGTGCGGCTTAAAATGGTGGCGGAGAGAAGCAGCCGCGATATATCATTCAATCCCTCCACCGCCCTGCCGGGGCCGGGGCTGATCGATAAGGAGATCGAACGGTTGTTGAAGCTCGAAGCCGATTTTGCGGTCTGCTATGCCGATATCGATGATTTTAAGGCCTACAACGATTATCACGGTTATTATTACGGCGATCGCATGATCCGCCTGACGGCAAGGATTATCCGCGATGTCGTTTTCGATATCTGCAGAGAAGGTTTTGTCGGGCATATTGGAGGAGATGATTTCATGTTTATTATCCCCCCGGAGAAAGTCGGCCCGATTTGTGAGAATATTATCAAGACCTTCGATACCATCGCGCCGTTTCGCTATGCCGAGGAAGATCGGATTCGAGGGACAATCCAGACCAGAAACCGCAAAGGGGAGTTGGAGACGTTTTCGCTGCTATCGCTTTCCATTGCGGTATTGATAAATCATCATAACACCTTCACTCATGTGGGAGAAATGTCTCACATGCTGGCCGACCTCAAGAAATACTCCAAATCGCTCAAGGGATCCAATTTTGTCGTGGAACGGCGCAAGAAGTATTGAAATCAGCGGCCGCTGTTAATTCTCTGAAGAAGCTCCCGGGCCGGCTGGAAATCCGGATTGATCCTCAATAATTTCTGCAGATAGAATCTGGCCGAATCAGCCGGATAATCGTAATTGGCAAATGTCAGCGCCATATTAAAATAGGCCTGGGTAGAGGTCGAATCCTGGCCGACCGCGCGGTGATACAGGTCAAGCGCCGCCTGCGGTTGGCGGGTTGCGTAATAAATATTTCCCCAGTTGACATAATCGATGGAACGCGGCGGACCCAGTTCCGAGCCGCGGCGGAACATGGTTTCAGCTTCGGTAAATTTTTTCATGCGGCCGTACAAACCGCCCAGTTTGAAATAGATATCTTTATTATCAGGTGCTATTTTAAGGGCCTCGTTGTACATTTTTTCGGCCCCGGCATAATCATTCTGCCCGAGATATAAGTCACCCATATTTATGTATGCCTGGAAAAGCTTCGGATCAAGTGTCAGGGCCTGCTGATAGTATCGCAGGGCATTATCAAGATCGCCGCGTTCTTCATAAATAAGACCGAGATTATTGTAGGCATCGGCGAAATCGGGTTCGGAACGAATGGCCTGCTGAAAATAATTCGAAGCTTCATCATATCGCCCGGTGCGATACAGCAAATTGCCGAGGTTGTTCAATGTGGTCGCCGAGTACGGATATTCCTCCAGAGCGGCCCGATACTCTTTTTCCGCGGAGGCCAGGTCGCCCTGCCGTTCATAGGTAAGGGCCAGGTTGAAATGAGTTTGAAAAACATTTTCAAAACCGATGTCGAAATAAGTTCGATTCGTCACGAAAAGGACGGCTATGAATATTGACAGATAAAGCGCCAGTGTGCGCCATTTCTTTTTCTTCCAATATTCCCACAAGGCCAGGACCGCAAATGCCGCGAACATAATCAGAAAGGGAATGATTGTCAGGCGATGCCGGGCCGTGACCAAAAATAACACTACCGTGGGTATATATCCGATAATAAAAATATAGAAGATGGCCAATTCTTTTCGCTTTGGCCAGCAGAGGATCATTCCAATCAGTCCCAGCGGCAGGATTAATCCGAACGGGAAATATATCGGTTTTTTCCAGATCAGGATCGACAGCAGGGATGAGTAGGCTCGGCTCTGGTAAATATCGGTCTGATCAGAATTTTCGTATCCCAGCACAAAGTACAACGTTTTCTTGAGAGTGATGGCGATAAATGCCCCCGGATTTTTCCGGATAAATGTCATGGCCTTCCCGGTCCAGAAGGATGATTCTTCGCCGGCCGTAAGTTTATGGCCGGCCTCTTTTTCGGCGGCCTCGCGGGTTGCCATCGTGAATTCATCCCAGGGAAGCGCCTCATTGAGCTTGACCTCCGGCATGAGCATGGTCAGGCCCTCGGTATCCGGATTGTTGCCGATGTACAGGTTAACGCCGCCCTGCGAGGAGATCAGGACCGGCTCGCCGGTGATGATCAGGTTACGAGTGGTGACGGAGAAAACCGGGATCAGGATGCCGATTAAGTATATAAATGGGATAAGCAGTCTTTTCTTAATTTCCCGTATATGCAGAAATCCGATATAAATCCAAATTAAAAACAACGGGACCAGGAGAAGGATGTTGGGACGGGCAATGGCCGAAAGGCCGACCACCAGCCCGGCCAGGAACCATCGTTTGGGATTATAGTCACCTTTGTATTTCAGTAAGAGGTAAATCGCCGATAAGTTGAGAAAAATAAACAGAACCGGAATCAGGAACATTGCTTCATAAAAAATAATTGTCCCATAAGCGGCGTAAGCCAGTCCGGAAATAATGCCGATTTTCTCAGAAAAGGCTTTTCGGCCGATTGAGAATACCAAGATCGCAGAAAGTGAAGCCAGGATAATTTGCAGCACCCTTACCATGAAAATAGATTTTCCCGTAATAAGCAGCATGAAGGCCAGCAGATAAGGGTACAACGGCCCCCTGAAATACGCTTCTTTGCCCCAGAAATCGCCCCCGATAATCTCATTGGCCCAGTTGAGATGCCAGAGCTCATCCACCATCGGGTAGTTGAACATCGGGTTAAAGCGGTACTGAATTAGATAAATCAGTCTCAGTAAAAAGGCCGCCGAGAAAATAATCAGCGGCCATTTATATCTTTTGATAAATTTTTTCATTTATCAGAATTGTTGGTTGAGCCAAACGATCTGGCCAAATAATAGAACAAAATACTCAAAAGCGCAAATGCAATCAGCGACACCCATGGCCCGAAGGATCCGGTCAGTGATGACAACATGCCTTCATGTCCATCGAAGAATGTCCTGAATCCGCCCCAGCTTGAGATCAGGAATGCCGTCACCACCGCCACCAGAGCATCGCCCGCAACCAGTCCCGAGCCGAACAGGATGCCCATCTGGAAGCGCGAATTTGATAATTTCTTATCTCTGGAAGATTTCTTTATTAACATGGCCAGAACGCCGCCGGCCATGATCGGGGTGGATAATGACAGCGGCAAATAAAGACCGATTGCGAACGGCAGGGATTGAATACCGAGCAGTTCGACTGCCAGGGCAACCATGCCGCCGAC
Source organism: candidate division Zixibacteria bacterium HGW-Zixibacteria-1 (assembly GCA_002838945.1). NCBI lineage: Bacteria > Pseudomonadati > Candidatus Zixiibacteriota > candidate division Zixibacteria bacterium HGW-Zixibacteria-1. The sequence continues at coordinate 217,378 of PGXB01000002.1, read as the reverse complement.
AAGAATCGGCTGCCAGGGGATGTTGGAGTTCATGACTCCCTGCACAACAGTAGCCATGACATTTGCCTGCGGAGCCAGAAGCGGATGGGGGGTCTGCTCGGTTGCCACGAATCCGAAAGCGTCACCCAGCATATACAAGGTAAAGCCCATGGCGATAGCCGGGAAGAGAAGGCCGATGAATTCGGTCCATTGTTGCTTGGCCGGGGTGGCCCCCAGTAAATAGCCCGTTTTTAAATCCTGTGCAATATCACCCGAAAGGCAGACCGCAATGCACACGACCGTTCCAACCGACATGGCCGTAACCATACCCTTGACACCGGACACACCAAAAGTTAATAAAACAAGGCAGGTCACCAGCAATGTGGCGATGGTCATTCCCGAGACAGGGGAAGATGATGATCCGACAATTCCGACAATCCGTGCCGCCACCACCACAAAGAAGAAGCCGAAAATGACGGCCAGGACCGCGCCCATAAAATGCATCTCTGTTCCCGGATAAGCCCAGATAGCGACGATGATCAAAAAGGTTCCGATCAGCACATATGACATGGGCATATCCCGGTCGGTTCTCAGTTTGCTGTCTCTCGATGCGCGGGAGCTTACCAGTTCTTTGGCGCCGGCGGCAAAGGAGTGAAATATTACCGGGATCGATTTGGCCAGCGAAACGAAACCGCCGAGTGCAACCGCCCCGACGCCGAGATATTTAATATAGGCATCACGAAGTTGTGCCGGATCCATGTCACTCAAAGGGATGGTCCCGGGCGCTATAATTATACCCGGAATCTGATCGCCGATAAATGACAGCAACGGGCTGATTCCGAGATAACCCAGAACCGCTCCGGCCATCATCAGGGCGGCAATACGAGGGCCGATTATATATCCGACACCCAGCAGGACCGGGGTGGCATCCATCCCGATCGTTCCTCCCTTGAGCCATTTTTTAAAGTTGTACCCCGGTGATTCGGACCACAGCCGCAGAGTATAGAATATCGCCTTATATAATGCGCCGATTCCGATGCCAAGAAAGACTGTTTTAGCCTTTTTCCCGCCCTCATCGCCCGCGACAATAATTTCGGCACAGGCGGTGCCTTCCGGGAAGGCCAGCTTACCATGCTCCTTTTCGACAAGATATTTTCGCAGGGGAATCATCAGCAAAATGCCCAGCCCCCCGCCCAGCATCGACAACCAGAAGATTTGCATTTTACTTATTTCGTGATGATAACCAGCAGCCACCAGTTGGCTGTTGGCTGCCCAGATGAAAAAGGCCGGTATGGTGAAAATGATTCCGGCAGCAAGTGATTCGCCGGCCGACCCGACGGTCTGGACAATATTGTTTTCAAGGACGGTTGCGCGTTTGCGCCGGAATAAAGTTCGCAGAACCGCCATCGATATTACCGCGGCGGGAATCGACGCCGAAACCGTCATGCCATATTTGAGTCCGATGTAGGCATTGGCCACGCCAAAAATCACGGATAAAATACTGCCAAGGACAATGGCTCTAACCGTAACCTCCGCGACAGATTCACCGGCCGAGATATATGGCTTGAAAGTTTCATTTTCCAAATTATTATTCTCGGACACTTTACCTCCTGTAAAATATTACTCTAGGATTGTCTAAAGCTAACCTGTTGACAGACAACTGTCAAGAAAAATATGGTCATTCCCCTCTGCATGAATGGCGGCGCAAAAATTGCCTTTGTCGTAAAAAAAATGGTTTTTTTTAATTTTTAATATAATAAATGATAGAAATCGGAACCTTTATAAATGAGGTTGTTATAAGATATGGAGGATGATAAATCTGGAAAAAGGCATGGTCCGGGGATTTTCTTCTCAAAACAGAGTCTGTAATTTATCATTTTGCCCCGCATAATCAGGACGAAAAGCTCGGACTTATACGATTAAACAGAATTGAAACAGGCAATTATTTCTTGACAAAGTTGCGTAATAGGATTAATATGAATATGGGCAATCCTCACTCGAATTTTCAGCGCCGTTTTATCACTGGCAAGAGTAACTATCAAGTATTGCGGATGAACAGCGGTTACTTAGCAAGACAAGGAGCGTTTGCTATGACAAAACCGTTAGATAGTCTTAAACCTTTAACCCTAACGGGGGGTGAGTGTCTATGAAGCATTATGGCATCATCACGATTGCCTTGGTACTCCTGGTTTGTACTTCGGTATATTCTGCGGAATCGAATTCGCTTATGGCACCTAAAGTCCGATATGAAGCGGACCGAGTTGTTGTTCCCATTGAATTAAACAATGCGGTTGCCATGACTGCCCTGGATCTTCCTTTGGAATTCTCCGAGGGAGTTACCTTGGAAGAGGTCATCTTTGAAGGCACGAGGTCAGAAGGCTTCGACTTCAAATGGGCCAACATTAATAACGACGAAAGGACCGTCGTACTGGGTTTCATTCCCGCACTGGATGGGGAGAAACCCGATTTGGCTCCCGGAAGCGGGCCTATTGCCAATCTTGTCTTCAGCTTCGATGATCCATCGAGCAGCAAAGCGATCGATATTACGCCTATTGAGCTGGAGAATCCGAATCACAGTCTGATGCTTGTTTATACTGAAGTTGTCGATGGTTCTTCCAATTGTTTAAGCCTGACTCCGGAATTCGCGGGAATTAATTTCGCACCATCTCCAGTCGTGCCCGAGGACAATCTTCTTCCGAAATCATTCTCTTTGGCTCAGAATGCTCCGAATCCTTTTAACCCGCAGACTCGGATTGCTTATGACCTTCCGAATGCAGCCAAAGTGAGACTGGAAATCTATAATGTCCTGGGTCAGCAGATCAAAACCCTGGTTGACGAATTCCAGGAAGCCGGTTCCAAGTCGGTCATTTGGGACGGCCGTGATAATTCCGGCACGACGGTTGCGAGCGGCATTTATTTCTATCGTATGGATGCAGGAGATTTTTCCGATACCCGGAAGATGATGATGCTGAAGTAACGAAAAAGATATTGCCTTTCCAACAGCAAGTGAGGACCCCTCTTCGATAGAAGAGGGGTTTTTTTTGACCGTGTGCACGTAAATGGCTGTCCCACAAAAGTTGCGCCACTTTCGGGCCTAAACGCAAATGATGCGATATTAACCGGCAAGATCGCCACCCAAATGGTGGCTAAAACACTCCAACATGTTACTATTCAATGTCTTAAGTTGTCATTGATGATTGTGGCATATGATTTGTTATACTATATATATGTCAGACCAATTGTAGCAAGCAGCGAGTATTTGGCGGTATAGCTGCTGGTTTACACGCTCAAGGAGAGTTGGGCTCCCCCGGGGACGGCGGGAGTCCAATTTTTTTATATAAGATTGTCTCTATGTTTTTGCGGCGTGACAACCAGCTCTGCGAGGATTTTGCCGGTGCCGGCCTCGGTACATATCACCCGGACCTCGGCTTTATACTTTTCATTCGAATATCGGGCTGTTAGTTCGGCCGCTTTCTCCAAATTTGCACGATCGGCGTTGCCGATCAGAAGCGTGGTGGGGGAGCCGGCGTCAGGAACCTCCAGTTTCACATAGTCAGCCTGCGCATATTTATCGAGATTAATATTATCACTTTCATGGCGACCGACGATTACCTTGGTTTTGTCATCAAAGCGAAAATGCCGCCCATAGCGAAGCAGGGAAACAGCAGGTTTGTCGAAAACATCGGAATGGTCAAAGAGATCCTTCAACCGCCGGCAATAATTCACATCGGTCAGAAGGCAGCCCCCCGCCGGCGACCCGAATTCTTCAAGACCGAATTCTGCGGCCAGTTCCAACTGACGTTTACGCGAGCGGCCGGAAATTGACTCCAGTTCGCTTCTGTCGAGCAAACCATTTTTCTCCGGAATCGTCTCATCCATCAGTCCCGCCGACAGCGGCCTGACCAGCAGGCCCTTAAGGCCTGCCATCTTCTCTACCAGGTTAATACTGCTGCGCATCTGGGACATCGGCCGCTGACCCAGCACTTCACCGGTGATTATAAAATCCGCCCCCAGTTTTTCCATATATTCTTTGGCTCTGTTAAGCATCATAATGCGGCAATCGACACACGGGTTCAGATTTTTGCCGTATCCATGGACGGGTGATCTGACAATATCGATAAATTCAGCGCCAAGTCGAAGATGAATCACATCAAAACCGTATTTTTTGCCGACTTCAATCGGATCGACCCCCGGATTGGAGCGTTCCGAATCGACACAGCTGAAATCATGGGAAAAAGTCAGGGCGGTCACTTTTATCCCCTGGCGCATGATTAGAAGGATAGATAGGGACGAGTCTAGACCCCCTGAATAAAGAGCGATGGCATGTCCTTTATAATCTCTATTTTCCAAATTCACATCCATTTCCGGCGCAAAGCGCGATAATAACACAATTAACGTATAAACATCGGGCTATGATAGGAATCTTTTGCACAAATATCAAGACCCCTCAAAAGTGTCTTGACAACAATCCTCAAGGTTTCTACCATTAAGCCTTAACAGATTTTACAGGAGATTACATTTGGTCTTAATAAAATTTCTTCATGACTGGCTCAAGCATTTTATTGTTGAGACTCAGAAGCTATTTTACTTCTCGATTAGAATGATCGGTTCCTTGTTCGGTCGCCCGATTTATCCGGCGGAGACATTCGAGCAAATGTATATAATCGGGGTAGGGTCTTTATTTTTGGTCGTTCTGACCGGTATTTCGGCCGGGCAGGGCATGGCCCTGGAATTCGCCAATGAACTGGCCGATTTCGGAAGCAAGAATTATCTGGGAAGAGTCATGGTTTTGGCCATTGTCCGCGAACTGGGGCCGATTTTGACCGGTATCATGGTCGCTTCCCGCGTTGCCGCGGGCATCACGGCCGAAATCGGATCGATGAAATCGTCCAATCAGATTGACGCCATGATTGCTTTCGGGATCGATCCGATGAGAAAGCTGGCTGCGCCCCGTCTGATTTCGCTGCTGGTCATGGTACCCGCCCTGACCATTGTCTGCGATATTATTTCACTTTTCGGCGGCTGGGTTATTGCCGTTTTCCTTGCTCATATCAGCTCCCTGACATACTGGACGGCGGTGAAAGAAAAGCTTATTTTCGGAAATATTTTTGTGGGAATTTTTAAGCCTTTTTTCTTTGCCCTCGTCATTGCCTTTGTCTCCTGTTATAAGGGATTCACTTCCGAGGGCGGGACCAAAGGAGTCGGCCGGGCGACGACCGAGTCGGTGATGGTCTCATCGATCACGATTCTAATCTCCAATTTTGTCATCACCAAGTTTATTTCCGGCTATTTGAAGGGATATTTATGATCGAATTTCGCAACGTAAATTATTCCATAGAAGATAAACAGATATTGAAAAACGTCTCATTTCTTGTTCCCGACGGCGAGTCACGGGTGATTATGGGACATTCCGGCTCCGGGAAATCGACCATTCTTCGCCTGATACTTGGCCTGGCTTGTCCAAATAGCGGCGAAATATTTATTGATGGCAAAAATATCTGCAAACTCAAGGAAAAGCACTTAAGAGAAATCCGCAAACAGATCGGCATGGTTTTTCAGGACGGGGCGCTGTTTGATTCGCTGACAGTCGGTGAAAATGTCGGGTATTATCTCTTTGAACATACCAGGATGAAGATGGAAGAAATCGATGCTAAGGTCCGCGAAATGCTTGGGTTTGTCGGTCTGTCGGACGAAATAATCGATAATCTTCCCGACCAGCTTTCGGGCGGGATGCAGCGACGGGTGGCGATCGGGCGGGCTCTTCTTTCGACCAATCCCAGGATCATGCTTTATGATGAGCCGACCACCGGTCTGGATCCGCAGATGACCAGGAATATTATTATTCTGATTAACCATCTGGCCGAAGTAAAACAGGTCACATCCATCGTCGTGACACATCAAATTTCGGATGCTTTTGAACTCGCGGAAAAATTTATTATTATTGATGACGGCCGGATCGCTTTTGACGGGTCGCTTGGAGAACTCCGCAATGAGGAGGGCCCGCTGGTAGTGGACTTCCTTCAGCCCTTCCGCGATGCGATCAAAAATGTAAAAAAAATAGACTTTATATAGATAGAGGATGAAATGAAACGAACTACAAAAATAAAATGGGGCGAATTGAGGGTCGGTATCCTCCTGGCCATAGCCATAGCGGTTTTGCTCTGGGCCTCTTTTTCGGGAGGCGGAACTTCCATATTCGACAGCAAAGTTAAATATAAAGCATATTTCAAGAATGTTAATGGTTTGGTGACAGGCAGCCCGGTTTGGGTTGCAGGTATAGAGGTCGGGAATGTTTATAAGGTTGAATTCGTTCATCTCGATGACATGCGCCAGGTCGAAGTCAAATTTCGTATTTTGAAGTCTGTCACCAAGATGGTCACAACCGATGCCTCTATCAAGGTCGGGACAATCGGATTTATCGGTGATAAATATATTGAGATTATCCCGGGTTCATATGCCAACCCGATACTGCCCGAAGGCTCCGTCATTCCGAGCACCGAACCGGGCGATCTCTCGGCTGTCTTTACGGAGGGCGAGGCGGTCATGTCCAAGGCCAAGGACCTGACCAGCAATCTGACCGAACTGACCGGCCGCCTGAATCGGGGGGAGGGTTCGGTTGGAAAGATGTTTACCGAGGAGACGCTGTATAATGAAATGACGCGCCTGATGTCCTCGCTGACAATTTTGATCAATGATATGCAGGAGAGTCAGAAGAAAATTGTTTCATCGCTGGAGAGTCTGACGGATAACATCGATGGCATCGCCGAGAAGGCCAATAAGAATGAAGGGACGATAGGTAAATTGCTTTCGGATCCCGGGCTGTATGACAATATTCATGCCTCAAGCGGACGAATCGATTCGATTCTGGCCAAGATCAACCAGGGGCAGGGGACGGCCGGGGCGATGGTCAATGATGACGAATTGTATCAGGAGATAAAGAATCTGATTGTCCGCGTTGAGAATCTGGTTACCGATATCGAGAACAATCCCCGCAAGTATTTCAAGTTTTCGGTGTTTTAGCGCACCGCCCGAATCTATTTCATAAAAAGAACCCGGTGATTGGATCACCGGGTTCGGGTGAGGTCTGAGGCTGGGGTGGGGCCGCCGAAGCGGCCCCGATGACTATATGTAAAAAGGAATGTTATATCTCCAAAATATTGATATTTCCGGCGGAAGTCCTTAAATACAGCTCCGGACCGCCTTCGTTAATTTGTCCCTTCAAGGATGATTTACGAACTTTTCCGCGGATTGTTACAGGAAAATCGGTTTCAACATGACCGGCACTGGTGCTGGCGTCGATATCGACATTGATGTTGCGGCTGAGATATACGGTCACACCGCCGCCGGAAGTGCTTAATCGGCAGTCATCTTCGGGCTGACCTTCGATTCTGGCGGTGATGCTGCCTCCGGAAGTTTTTACATCGACATCACCAACGCAGCTTTCCAGTCTGATACTGCCGCCTGAGGTTTTTCCCTCGATGAGACCCTTGATTTCCCGGAATCTAAGGCTGCCGCCTGAGGTCTCGACGCGGGCCTCCCCGGTTAAGTTGTTCACATCAATGCTGCCGCCGGCAGTGAAGAGATCAAGATTATATTCTTCGGGGACGGAAATATGAAATTCCAATCCCAGCGATGACCCTCTGCTGCCCCATAACGACCAGATATTGCGGTTTTTAAATTCGGCAAAAATAGACACATCATCGCCATCCTGTTCGAATTCCAATTTCAGATTTTCAAGAATTTCTTCGGTTTTCCGCTCGCTCCGGGTGTCCAGTTTGGCGGCAATCTCTATCTCGACTTTATTGGCGGTATTGGTTTCTATATAAATCGAGCCGATATCCGACTCGATGTAAAGGGTCCCGCCCGAATTGGCATTATATGATTCTTCCCAGGTCTGAACGATGCCGGCGAAGGTGTCAATTGAGGAAGCCAGCAAACAGCCAAAAGTAAGGAGAGTCGTCAAAAATAAGGTTTTGAGGGTGAATTTCATCTATTCCTCCCATAAAATATAATTATAGCCATTCTCTATTAGTTCTTTACGAGAAGTCGGTGGAAAGGTTTCCAAAAAGCCAATAAACCAATTCAAAAGCCAAAACCGGGTTGGAAAGAATTCTCAATTTGAGGTGTTTGACCGGCGCAAAAAGCTTGAATGGAAGAAGTCGGCCAAAAACGCTTGACTATTGATTTTAAACAATTATATATGACCCGTTACGGGAGGACTAAACTTAATGGGTTTAAAGTAGGAGCTTAACTCATATGATAACGAAACAACAAGCCCTTGATTATCACAGCATGGGAAAGCCGGGCAAAGTCGAAGTGAATCCGACCAAGCCCTGCGTGACACAGCTTGATTTATCATTGGCTTATACTCCGGGCGTGGCTCAGCCGTGTCTTGAGATTCACGCCAATCCGGGTGATGTATATAAATACACCGCCAAAGGCAACCTGGTGGCGGTGGTTTCGAATGGGACTGCTGTTCTTGGGCTGGGGAATATCGGGGCTGCGGCCGGTAAGCCGGTCATGGAAGGAAAAGGCGTTCTGTTTAAACGATTCGGCGACGTCGATGTTTTTGACATCGAACTCGATACGGAAGATCCGGATGAAATCATAAAATGCTGCCAGCTTCTCGAACCGACTTTCGGCGGCATAAATCTTGAAGACATAAAGGCCCCGGAGTGCTTCTACATCGAAGAAACACTCAAACGGACCATGAAAATACCGGTCTTTCATGATGATCAGCACGGCACCGCCATTATTTCCGGTGCGGCATTGTTGAATGCGCTGGAACTGGTAAAAAAGGATATCGCCAAAGTGCGGGTCGTTTTTTGCGGCGCCGGCGCCGCAGGAATTGCCTGTGCCAAGCTTTATTGCACTCTCGGTGTCAAGCATGAAAATATCCTGATGGTCGATACCAAAGGTGTCATATATAAGGGGCGCGGCGATAAATTGAATAAGTATAAAGCCGAATTCGAGCGTGAATCCAAATGCCGGACTCTTGAAGATGCCATGAAGGATGCCGACGTTTTTGTCGGTGTCTCCGCCAAGGATATGGTAACCAAGGAAATGGTCAAATCAATGGCGCGTGATCCGATCATTTTTGCCATGGCCAATCCTGATCCCGAAATTTCCTATCCTGATGCGGTCGCGGCCAGGAAAGATGTTATCATGGCGACCGGACGTTCGGATTATCCCAATCAGGTCAATAATGTTCTGGGATTCCCGTTCATTTTCCGGGGTGCTCTTGATGTCCATGCCACCGCGATCAATGATGAAATGAAAATTGCAGCGGTCAAGGCGCTGGCGAAGCTGGCCAAAGAAGATGTTCCCGATGAAGTCGCCCGGGCTTATGGGGTCGATCATTTTAAGTTCGGCCGCGAGTACATAATTCCCAAGCCTTTCGATCACCGGGTGCTCACCTGGGAGGCCGGAGCAGTCGCCCAGGCTGCCATGGATTCCGGCGTTGCTCTGAATAAGGTCGATATTGAGGAATATAAACGTTCCCTTGAGCGCCGAATCGGCAAGGGCCGGATCATAATGAGCGCAGTCACTGATAAGGCCCGCAAGAGTCCCAAGCGAATAGTCTTTCCTGAAGGCGATTCGGATCGAATTCTTCGTGCCGCGCATATCGTCGTCAGCGAAGGTATCGCCAAGCCGATACTTCTGGGTGATCCCGAAAATGTCAAGATGGCGGCAGACGCACTTGAAGTCAGTCTCGACGGGATTGAGATTATTAATCCGATTACTTCTGACAAGCGCAAGCCGTATTCCGAGAGATTTTATGAAAAACGCTGCCGGCGTGGTATCACCAAGGAACAGGCTCTCTGGACCCTGCGTGACCGCACCTACTTCGGTCTTATGATGCTCGAGATGGGTGACTGTGACGGCGTTCTTTCAGGGGTTACATCGACATATCCGACGACCATTCGGCCCGCGCTGGAAATAATTCCGCTTAATGAGGGAATCCACCGCGTGTCCGGACTGTTCGCTATGATTCAGAAGGACAAGGTTTATATGTTTGCCGACACGACGGTGAATATTAACCCTGATGCCGAAGAACTCGCCGAAATCGCTGTCAGCGCTTCGCATGTTGCCAGGGCCTTCGATATTGAGCCGAAGATTGCCATGCTTTCATTCTCGAATTTCGGTTCGGCTCGATACCCGGAATCGGATAAAGTAGCCAAGGCGGTTGAGCTGGTTCGTAAGAAAGATCCGACATTGGTGGTCGAAGGTGAGATGCAGGCTGATACCGCCATGATGCCGGATTTCATGCAGAAATACTTCCCCTTCTCCAAGCTGAAGGAGGAAGCCAATGTCTTCATATTCCCCGATCTTAACTCGGGCAATATCGCCTACAAACTGGTTCAGCGGATGGGCGGCCTGATTGCCGTCGGTCCGATTTTGATGGGCTTCTCCAGACCGGTGCATGTGCTTCATCGCACTCATGACGTCAATCAAATCGTTGATATGGCGGCCATTGCGGTGGTCGATGCCCAGCAAAATGGAAGAAAGTAATCACTTTGTTGATTGCCAGGCCGGGGTCAATGCCCCGGCTTTTTTTTTGAAGGAAAATTTCTGTTGCCATTGGCCGGTGCAGCCGGTAATTTCACTGAATGATTGTTTACACCGACGACATTCAATACGCCGAATATGTTTTGGGAGAATCGCTGTCTTTTCAGCGTGTCGAAATCGGCAGTGAACCTGTTGTCTATCATCGACTTCTTGGAAAGTTGTTCGAATCAAAGACGTTTTTTCGGGTAGAATACGGTCTTTCGACATTTTGGAAATATCTTTTTATTGTAAAGGTGGCTTCTTGTTCTCATTATGATCTGGTGTCCGAATTTTGCCGGGAAAATGTTCCAATCCCTGACGGTTCTCTTTTTCTGGCCGATTCCGGTGGAGGATTCCATGGATTTAAAGGTCGACCCTGGGCCGGTTTGGCCGGAAATATTCATCTTGTGGCTTATTTTGAGCCAAATCGGGTTATTGAACAGATTGCGGTCAGTCTTACCGTTCTGGCCACGGTCTCAGTTGTTGAGACAATTGATACGATTGAAAGCCTGGCGGGTCGGGCCGAAATCAAGTGGATTAACGATGTTTTGATAGATAATTCCAAAGTTGCGGGTGTCCTGGCCTTCACCCAGGCCGAGGGTGATATTATTACCGCCGCGGCCGTCGGTATCGGCTTGAATGTGGAAAAAACGCCCCATATACCGGTCTCCGACTTTGTGCCGCGGGCCGGATCTGTTTGGCAGTTTGAGCCAAATCCAGGCAAAGCCCGATTTAATTATATATTTGCCAATCTCATACTTGCTCTCGAAAGAAACATTGAAAACCTGCTTTTTGGAAAATATTGCCGGTTAATTGACCAATACCGCCGCCGATCGGCTATAATCGGCAAAAAAGTCGTGATTCGGCCCGACACCGATGATGCCGAGGACGATGAAATTTGCTCCGGCCGCGTATTGGCCATTGGGGACGATCTTTATCTTCACCTTGAAGGGGTGTCGCGGCCGGTATCAACCGGGCGCCTGGTTCTGATTTCCTGAATTTCCTTGACATTAATACCGTTATTGTGTTAATTTTGAGCGGGTACACCTGAAGAGAAAACTTAATAGTATTTATTACGACGTTTTTTTGTAATGTCGCGATAACTATTGCCGGGAAGCCGGCAATAGCATTTTGGGGGATTTATATGAATTCACCTGATCTACTATCTATTTGTATTTCCGCTTTTATCGCGGTTTTTGTTCTGCTATCCGTGCTGGCCGTCTTAATGCGCATGACCTCCTGGATATTTGCGCATAAGGAGGTAACCACTGATGCGGCTGTTCTGGCGGCCGTGGCGTCCGCCATGAACACTATCTATCCCGGAACCATTATTACCAAGGTTGAGGAGGTAAAATGATCTTCACCAAGACTGCCAAGAAAATCAGAGTGCAGTTTATGCCGTTTCGCGATGGCTTGCAAAGTTCTTTTGGGGGTAAGGTCAGATTAAATGATTTTCTGCCTGCTATGAAAAGGGCAGCCGAATTGGGAATTCATCATTTCGAGTTCGGGGGCGGGGCCAGGTATCAGGCACCTTTCTTTTACCTGGGTGAGGATCCTTTCGAGGATATGAAAGCTATTCGTGACGCGGTCGGTCCGGATGTCGATCTGCAAATTCTTACGCGATCGGTTTCGGGAGTGACCCTTACGACACAATCTCCCGAAGGGCTCCAGCTTCAGGCCAGGTTAATGAAGCAGTATGGTACAACATGGGATAGAAATTTCGATTACATGAATGATGTCGAGAACCTGATTCGTACCGGTAAGCCGATTGTTGATGCAGGGATGCACCATCAGGTCTGCATTGCTTTAATGGGCTTGCCTTTTAAGTCGAATAAGGTACACACGGCGGAATTTTATATAAATATCGGGAAACGTCTGTTGGAAGACGGTATTCATATAGACAGCATTTGCCTTAAGGATGCCAGCGGCACGACCGATCCCAAGACTATTTATGATACGGCGATAGGTTTAAGGAAGCTTATGCCGCCGGAGATGCCGTTGTGGATGCATACTCATGATACGGCCAGTATGGCGGTGGCCTGCTATATGGCGGCTATTGCCGGCGGCGCCGATGGTGTCGATCTCTCCGTAAGGCCGATGGCGAGCGGGACGGTGCAACCGGATGCTCGTTCGCTGGATCATGCTTTGAAAGGAACCGGCTATGCGCTTGACATCGACGTTTCCAAACTGTCGGAAATCGAGGAGATGCTTAACGAATTGATGAAGGATTATGATTTCAACCCGACAACCACGACGGCTGATGCCCGGGTGCTTGGTTTCCCGATGCCGGGGGGCGCTATCGGGCCCAATGTGCACATGATGGTTAAAGCCGGTATTCTTGAAAAGTATGGTGACGTTCTGGCCGAATTCCCGGTGGTTGTCGAGGCCGGAGGCGCTTGGACATCGGTCACGCCCGGCTCGCAGCAGTACTGGCTGCAGGCTTTCAATAATGTCATGTACGGTCGCTGGAAAAAAATCGATGCCGGATACGGACGCGCCGTCCTGGGATATTTCGGCAAGACGCCGCTTCCTCCCGATCCCGAGGTCATCAAAGTTGCTTCGGAGCAGCTTAACCTGCCGGTCTTCACCGGTAATGCGCTGGATGCGGCTCCCAAGAATATTGAGCCGGCCAAAAAAGCGCTGGAAGAAAGAGGTCTGCCGGTCAACGATAAGAATATTTTCCTTGTCGTGTCGGCCATGGTTCCTGGCAAAAAGATGGAGCTTAATGAGGGCATTCGTTTCCTGATGGGCAATGCCAAAATCGATGTCCCACTTAAGAAGAAAGAAGAACCTAAGCCGGCAGAAGTACCTGCCGCTGCTCCCGTTATTGCCGCTGCGATTAACGGGCCGGTAACATCACGGTGCGTGGTGCAGGAAGGCGCAGTCACCCGGACCTTTATGGTAACGGTTGAGCCGGCGGCTGCTTCCGGAAATCCGAGCCCGGCTCCGGCTGCCGCGGTGAATAATCCCACACCGGCGCCGACAGGGGGAACGTCGGTATTTTCAACCTTTGCCGGTTTTGTCGAGGTTGTTGATATTCTGGTTAAAGTAGGAGAATCGGTAAACAGAGGGCATGTCGTGGCGGCGGTTGAAGCCATGAAGGCCAAGCATGATATAAAAGCGCCGGTTGACGGAAAGGTGACCGCCATACATGTCAAGATCGGCGATGAGATTGATGCTTCCAAACCGATCATGACCATCGCATAAGGGGTGGCTTATGGAATCGTTTTTGGAGCTTTTGTCAAAATCGGGTTTTGCATTTTTCAGCTGGGGAAACCTGCTGATGTTTATCGTCGCCGGGGTCCTCATTTATCTGGCTATTACGAAATATTACGAACCGCTTCTTCTGATCCCTATCGGTTTCGGTATAATTCTGGCCAATCTGCCTCTGGCCCAAATGGGCTCGTACGGTGAAGGAATTATTCAAATCATCTACGACAGTGGTATCAAGACGGAACTGCTCCCGCCCATTATTTTTCTGGGAATAGGTGTTTTGACGGATTTCAGACCATTACTGGGGCGGCCGCTGACCTTTTTGCTGGGAGCGGCGGCGCAGCTGGGTATTTTTGTCGCCGCGCTTGGAGCATACTATCTGCTCGACTTTACGCCGAAAGAAGCGGCCAGTATCGGGATTATCGGTGGTGCCGACGGGCCGACCTCGATTTACCTTGCCAGCCAGCTGGCTCCCGATCTTCTCGGTCCGATTGCCGTGGCCGCCTACAGCTATATGTCGCTGGTACCGATCATACAGCCGCCCATCATGCGTCTGCTGACTACTCATAAGGAACGAGCCATTGATATGCCCCAGGCGAAGCCGGTTTCAAAGACGGCGGTGGTTCTTTTTCCGATCGTTACCGGCATAGTTGCATCGCTGGCCATTCCCTCCGCGGGACCGCTGATCGGCATGCTGATGTTCGGAAATCTCATCCGCGAGAGCGGTGTCACCGAGCGACTCAAGAAAACCGCGGGCGGCGCCATGATCGATATCGTTACCATCTTCCTGGGATTGACGGTCGGCGCCACCATGGACGCGCCGCACTTCCTGAATGTCAGGACACTGATGGTACTGGTGCTGGGCGCCGTGGCCTTTGCTTTCAGTACGGCCGGGGGGGTGCTGTTCGCCAAGATTCTTAATTTGTTTTTGTCGCATAAACATAAAATTAATCCGTGTATCGGTGCGGCCGGTGTTTCGGCGGTACCGATGGCAGCTCGTGTGGTGCAGAAATTCGTGTCGGATGCAACCGACGGCCAGGTCAATCCGCTGATGCCGGCAATGGGCCCGAATGTGGCCGGAGTTATCGGTTCGGCGGTGGCAGCCGGTGTGTTTCTGGCATTTCTATTGTAGCATCAAAATGCAAGCTGCAACACTTTCGTAAGGCCGGGGCGCCCGCCCCGGCCGTTTTTTTATGATATATAATTAAGCGATTACGAGAGACTAATCCGGCGGTTCATCCGGTTTAGGAAATATTTGATAATCGTTGACAATTTATTCTAAAATGTCTATTTTATAAATATCCGGGAAGTCGGTATATAGTTGAAAGCAATCTAAAACAAATTTAATCAAGAAAGGTGTAGGATTATGTCAATTCGAATACTGCAACGTGTGACTATCCTTATTAGCTGCCTGGTAGTAATATCAGGATTAGTGGCTGATGGTCTTTATGCTCAGTGTATTCAACCCCCATCAAATATGTTAGCCTGGTGGCCGGGCGATATTCATTCACGCGATCTTGTATCCAGAAAGACCGCCTTATGGCACGGCACGCCCGGCTATATAACGGGGATGGTTGACCAAGCCTTTGATTTCGACGGCAACTCTTATCTGGAAGTGCCGGAAGAATCCGCTTCACTTGAAATCGATGAGAGTAGTTTCTCAATTGACCTGTGGTTTCAATATGGCTATCAGGGAGGGCTGGTCAGCAGGTATGATCCCCAGTCGCATTTAGGATATGAATTAAGTATTACTCAGATAGTCGGCCCGGCTCCGTGGCAACTGGTCTTCACGATAAACGGCACTTCATACAGCGGAGATCTCCCGGATCCATCAAGCGGCTGGATACATGCTGTTGTAGTGGTAAATAAATCCGCTCAAAACGGAGGCATAATATATATCAATAACCAAATAATGGCCTATTTCGATGCCCAGAGTGTTCAAAGCGTTAGTAGTAATGTATCTTTCAAAATCGGTACCAATTCATTTGACAACCGTCATCAGGGGCCGATTGATGAAGTCGAAGTATTTAAGCGGGCCCTTGATGCATCGGAGGTTGCGGCTTTGTATAATGCCGGCAGCGACGGCAAATGCAAAGATGTACAATTTCAGGTGCCCGTAACTAATAATGTAGGGCTGATAATCTTAGTGACATTATTAGCTGCGGCTGCTATAATCGTGATTGGACGTCGTCGAGCGATAACAATAAGTTAATTATTATCAAAATACTGTCTGTCCTCAAATTCATATTGTCTAATCAGGGTATTGTGCTATATTTATCCCATGTTCAAAATAATCTCAATCGACGGTCCCGAATTTACCGACGAGAAATGGATAGCCTGTCAGGAGCTGCTTGTTGCTCTGCGCAGGAAATACAACAGTTTTTTCTTCGACATCCCATGGCAGCGATTAAAAGAGCAGCATCTTTCACTTTTACAGACCGATAAACATCAATACCGATATGGTGTTTTTGATGAAGGCAAAGCGGTCGGATGGGTGATTGCCCAGGGCCGCGATATCGGCGGGACGGATCCGTCGCTGGTCTCGAATCTGGATGCCGATTATGACCTGATACCCCGTAAATTCTCAATGACCGTCGGCGCTGAGTTGGAGAAACTGCTCGAAAATTATGGTCTGCAGGAACTGGAATATATGGCGAACTGCCGGAGGACCATCAAGCCGGCGGAACACTGGATGGGAATACGGGTGAATATTTTGAACCGTTTCCAGCTTGAGAGAATAATCGCACATAAGGATCTTATAGATAATTGGCTGCAGGAATTTCCCACAAGATATCCGTCATTGCGGCTGGAGTTTCATAAGATTATTCCTGATAAATATTTAGTGCGGTTTGCCGAATTGTTTACGCAGTTTTTGAATGAAATGCCAAGGGAAAGAGATCGCGGCAGAAACTACCATATTACGCCGGAAATATTCAGGGTTCATGACGAGTGGCGGCGAAAGAATGATCGCTTCCTATATATTTTCACCATGCATGATGACCGGGATAATATGACAGGGTTTACTAATGCCATGGTCGCAGGCCATGATCCATCCAATGCCTACCAGGCCATGACCGGAGTAATCAGCGAGTACCGCGGAAAGGGGCTTTCGAAATGGCTCAAGGCGGCGCTGTTCAGAAAAATCGGGGAGGATTTCCCGGGCAACAAATACATGACAACCGATATGCGGGCGGTGAATTTCCCCATACAAAAGGTCAACGAGCAGATGGGTTATAAATTAATCAGCGAAGGCGCCGAGTACAGCGTATCTCTGGAAAATCTCAAGCAATCACTGATGAAATAAAATCGTGCAGTCGAGATTGCGATATGACCCCATTATTTGGATGCGTTAGTATGACAAAATCAGGGAGGTAAGTGTTTTGGAAAAGAGTAATGAAAGAAAACTGGAGAAGTTATTTCCGCAATTAAAAGCATATTATTCTCCCAAAGTCATCGGTGAAGTGAACGATGTTTTTGTGAAAGTCACCAAAGTCAAGGGACAGGATGTTCCCTGGCATATTCATGACAACGAAGATGAAATGTTTTATATGGTCAAGGGTTCCCTGGTGATGCAGATCGAGAATGAGGATGATTTCACGCTGGGCGAGGGTGAATATTATATCGTGAAAAAAGGCATCAAGCACCGTGTTCATTCGGAGCAGGAATGCTGGATTCTGCTCATAGAGCCCAGGGCGACCAAACATACCGGCGACGTCAAATCGACCATAACCAGGACGATTGAAGAGCAGTTGTAGCGGCTTCAAATCCACCGCTTTATTTCCTGTCTATTACTGCCGATAATTAGATAAATAGTCACATTTTCGACAGGGTTATAATTATGTACATTGTATTGGGATTTATATTGCTCTTCGTTTTTGTCATATCGTTGGCCGTTCGCGCCGAGAAGCGTCGCCGCGAGAAGCTGGATAATACACTTCGAATGCGCGGACTGGTGCCGAGGGAACGGCTTGATGACGATCTGATGAAGTCGATATGCGAGCTTCACCGGATCCAGGAAAAGGGACGGGGGATTAAGAATATTTATGAATATGCGCGGTTCGGATACAAGATATACAGGTTCGATATCGCCGGCAATCATGATCGGCAGCAGTATTCGGTCGCTTACACGCTGGTCAATCAATACATGAAATTGCCTCGGTTCGCCATAATGCCGCATCCGAAACTTCCCGGTTTTCTGAGTAAGATCTGGGATGCGGTTTTCCAGAAGATTGTCGCGCGGATTGGACTGAGCGAGATTCGGCCTATGGAGTGTCCGAAATTCAACGAGAAATATTCGCTCTTCGCCGACAAGGGCGACCAGACCATCGGGCAGTTTCCGCGCACGGTTTGGGATCAGTTCGCGGCGATAGATGATTATCTTATTGTCGAGGCCAAGTCGGGTGTTCTCATGTATCAGCAGATGAACCTCGGCAAGCGGGGTCGGCGGACACGATCCAGCCAGGATATCGAGCAGGAGTTGACGATAAATCTGATGCTGGGCGAGAAACTTCATGACATTTTCGCCGATGTGAGCCGCTGGGCGAGGGCTGAGGCAGTGGTGCAGGCGGAAGGTTGAGGAGGTTTCCGCATTATTGGCAGAGTCCTTCAGCGCCATCGCCAAACAACTTTCAACACTTTGTATTGAAATTTGTTTGAGGCTGCCACACTCTTCGAACGCGAAACGGATTACGTATAAAATTGCGTAGCAAATTACCATCAAATTACTATCGTTTTTGCAGCGATTTTAGCGAAAATTTCATTGTACTAAATTTACTTTCATTGAATTACACGGAATTGGGTTCGTTTTCCTATTTTTAAAGTTTCGACTTCATTTTGTTAGTAAAATTGGACGTAGTGGCGCCTTTTGGCCTTCGGTCTGCCATAGCGATGATGCCTGCGTGAAAGAAACCCGACATATCTTATGCGATAATTCATGTATATTTTCCTGTAATAGACGATGCATAATGGACTTACACGAAATTGGCTTTGTTTTTGCGTTTTTAAAAAAATGAAATAACCATTCCCCTGCCAAGAGCCTTTTAAGCAGGGCAGGAACCGAAATTCCGCCTGCGACGGAAAGAGCGATTCGGCCTACTCTTATAGTGGATAAGGAACCGACAATTCCAATTTTTGACGCTCGCATAGCCATAATTATAAAAAGTCTCCTCTATAAGACCCCTCGGATGGAATTACCATCAAATTGATGTGGTTTTTTCAGAGATTGGATGTAATATCAAGGAAGGGGCCGGCATCCCCAGGCGAGTTTTTTTACAAAACTCACTTGAGACTGCCATACTGGATTATTTTGTAATCCCGCCCCAAACAAGATTGGCGCGGGCACCCGACCGCAACCATTCATAGCGGCCACCCAAGCCGTCAGGTCACAATTCCCCGATTTTGGTCGGGGAATCAAGACCTGACGCAACTCGGAAAATAGGAATATTAACCGCTTTAATCTGAATAGTATGTGACTTTTATTGAAAAATTAAGTTGGTTGTCATTCTCTAATAACAGATTTGTTCCTTTATACACAGTCATAGGATAGCTACCTTTTCCGTATAAAGTATACTTTATCCCTGTTTTTAAATCTGTAACAATAAGTTTGTCATCCAGCCAGTTTATTCCTTTTAGCACAGCCTGACTGCAATTTTTTGGGAGTGACCAATGAAGAGATTTCCCGCCTTCGACAACGATTGTCTCACTCCAAATCTGAGTAGAATTGACCGTCAATGCAAAGAGAATTGACAAGAAAACAGTCAGGAATAAAATTGATTTGAGCCGCATAACGTCCTCCGATTTCAAAGTTTAGGACTTAATGTTTGAGTAAAAGGTTTCTTTTATTCTATTGTTTAACCTGTAATAGTTGCAAATTGGCGCATGTGCAGAAAATTATTTTTATATGAAAAAAATAGGTCAGAATATTTGAAAGATTAATTTATAAAGAGAGTGAGCCCTTTTTATGGTGGCTTCAATTATTACCCTAACCAATTGGAGTGGCCAACCAGACCGGCGAGACTTGACATTAGAGCAACTTATTCAATATTTTTATTACAATTTTTATGATAAGTTCCGCATCCTCTTCTCTTATTTGTCGTGTTAAATCGTGAACAAGTTCATTTCTGTCAAGCCTTAATCCATGTAAATAGTGGACCTCACTTTTGGAAATAATTCCGTTTTCACACGCTGCATCAATCAGCCCTGAGAAATCGCTGTTTTTTAATCTTTTCCTTAGTATATACTCCATTAGAGAAGCGGCATAAATTGTTGAACCTCTATAAAATCCATATATAAACATATTGACCGATTCAATAAATGCATGTTCTATAATGGGATCTGTCCGTATTCGCTCAACATTAGGCAACTTACCCAAGGCATTTATTCTTATCAATAGCCTTTGTTTTGAAAGCCTATATTGATTCAATTCGTCCTTGTCTTCCTTTTTTGGAGATGCGATTGCAGCTCCAAATAATCCACCAAGAACTACTCCCCAAAAACCGTCAGCCTCTTGTGACATCAATAATCTCCCTAACAGTCTTTATAGTTATTTAAATCCGAAATAAAATATTTCTTAATCTCGCGAAGGAAACATGTGAAAAGATCATAATCCATTGATAAAATATATGGCTATCTACAGAACTTAATCTTGACTATTAAATGGATTGCTGCTGTTCGAATATACCTTTTCATATTCAATTATTTCCAGGACGTCCCACCAAGCAACGTCACCAAAATCCAAAACTTCTTTCGAGGGATCCCAACGAAAGGCGACTCTTATAGATAATGTCTCACCATTTCTTTCGGACGCTTCTGTCAATGCAAATCTTTTAATCCTAGATTTCTCCAATCGTTTTATAAGATCATTCTCAAGCCAATCACATAATTCATAATACTTATAAGGTGCATTGGGTGGCCTATCATAACTAGCCGCAAAGTCATTGACATGTATTCCAAAAGTTGCAACCCATGTCGTTATTCCTGTGATCGGCTTACTGGATGGTAACTGACTTAATTTAGCAATAAGAATATCGACTGTGTCAAATATACCTTCTTTTCGTAAATCTATATATATTTTATCAATAGCCAATTGGTCAAAATTTACATCATCCAGAAGTATCGGTAATATAAATTCACTTTTCCTTGTTTCTTCTTCTTTTAAAGCACTGACATATTCTCTTTTTGTCCAATATTTATTAACATAGTGTTTCGATATTATAGGGACACAAAAGCAGGATAACGGACCATAGATTTGCGTGGTCTCACTAGACAATTTTTTTCCAACAAGAAATGGCTTATTGGATCTATCGAAGTAAATCTTTGCGCCGTTATCAAGTAGTAGCTTGCAAATATCCCTTACCAATCCCACATCTTCACCAGCGTAAGAAATCGCAAAATCGAATTTAAATTTATCCTTTTTCATCAAATGCTATACCCCCATCCCCAGCATCCACTTCAGTAATTTGACAGTGCCGGATTTGCCGGATTCGCCGACTTCCATCTCGGGGCCGACACATGACGGGCAGCCGCTCTGGCAAGGACAGTTCTCGACCTGGTCGAGACAGGCGCGGAATAAATCATCGGAAATATTGAACAGCTTTTCGGAATAACCGACGCCGTCGGGGATATTCTCATAGATATAAATAGTCGGTAGTTCGGTGAACGGCGAGCGCACCTGTGAAATCGAGCGGAGGTCATGCGGGTCACACATCATCCACAACGGTGCAATCTTGCCGAGGATGTTGGCGACACCGCGCAAAGCGCCGCCGAACTGCTCGCCATCGAGATTAATCTTGAAGCGGATGTCGCCGGGGAAGGAATACCAATAGGAATTAGTATGCAGCTCCAACTCCGGCAGTTCGATCTTGCCCCAGCCGACATTTTCATGCGTGTGGAACTTGATCTTTTTATAGAGCACGGTCACCGAAGTCACGGTCACTTCGCCCCATGACAGCCGGGCCTCATATTTGGCCTTTTCATCGGTGACGGAGAGCACTTTCAGATCGGTTTTGGTTTCGGCATCGGTGTAATAATCGACATCGGTTTCTTTGACGTAAGCTTTGCGTCCTTCCCAGTCCAGTTCGGTCACCTGGTACTGGTCGGCATCATGCAAATAAATCGCTTCCGGGTGCAAAAAGATCGGCGCCGAATAATAATCGACCTCGCCGATGACGCGGTTGTTGTCGGTCTGGTTGAGGATGACGAAATTCTCGGGCGAAGCCGACCGCAATGAGACCTGCTGGGCCGGGTAGATTTCGGAGGCCCAGTGATATTTGCCGCCGGCCTGGCGGACCACTTTTTGCGATTCGAGGTAATCGAGGATTTCCTCGGTGCCGTCATGGCGGAATTTTTCGCCGACGGATAGCGGCAGTTCAAAGCTGGCGCATTTGATATGATTGGCCGAGATGATCAGGTTGTCGGGGTCGATAATGCCCATCTCCGGGGTCTTCTTGAAAAGATACGTCGGGTCCTTGGCCAGAAACTGGTTGATGGCCGAACTGTTGGCGACGAAAATCGTTACCGAAACATCGGCGCGCCGTCCGGCCCGTCCGGCCTGCTGCCAGACCGAGGAGATCGATCCGGGATAGCCGCAGATAATTGAAACATCGAGCGCCCCGATATCGATGCCCAGTTCCAGGGCGTTGGTCGAGACGACGCCGGTGATGGCGCCGCTGCGGAGGCCCTGCTCGATATCGCGCCTTTGATTTGGAAGGTAGCCGCCGCGATAGCCGGCCACCTTGATATTTTTCCCGAAAGGCTCTTTGAATTTCTCGCGAAGGTATGATAAGAGCACTTCCACCTGAAGGCGGTATTGGGCAAAGACAATGGTCTGGATTCTTTCGCGAATAAACCGCTCGGCCAGATTAAATGACTCGCCCAGCGCCGATTTTCGGATACCGAGCTGTTTGTTGATGACCGGAGGGTTATATATGATAAAGTGTTTTTCGCCGGTCGGGGCGCCGTTTTTGTCCACCAGATTGACTTTTTTGCCGGTGATTCGTTCGGCCAGTTCGGCCGGGTTGGCGATGGTGGCGGATGAACAGATGAAGATGGGATCGGAGCCGTAAAAGTTGCACACCCGCCGCAGGCGGCGGACGACATTGGCCAGATGCGAGCCGAAAATTCCGCGGTAATGATGGATTTCATCGATGACGACAAATTTCAAATTCTCGAACAGCTTGATCCACTTGGTATGGTGCGGCAGGATGCCGGCATGAAGCATATCGGGGTTGGTCACGACAATATGTCCGGCGGAGCGGATCAATCGCCGGGCGGTCTGCGGCGTGTCGCCGTCGAAAGTATAAGTCTTGATATCGACGTCAAGCGTGTCGATCAAGCCGGTCAGTTCGGCCAACTGATCCTGTGAAAGCGCTTTGGTGGGGAAGAGGTACATGGCGCGGTCGGAATGGTTTTTCATGATGCTGTCGAGGACCGGGAGATTGTAGCAGAGGGTTTTACCGGAGGCGGTGGGGGTGACAATGACGGTGTTATGGCCGGCATGAATCGAATCGACCGCTTCGCGCTGGTGCGAATATAATTTTTGGATGCCGCGCCTTTTCATCACCGAAACCAGTTTTTCGTCCAGGTAATCCGGATAATCTTCATAGACTCCTGCGCGGGGCGGGAAGACCTGCCATTTGGCGATGTTGGGCGCGATGGCGCGGTCGGTTTTGAACGATTCAAGCAACTGGATCAGGTTCATATCGTTTTATTTCTTGTCCACAAGCTGGCGTTTGCAAATATCGCAGAATTTTTCGCCCTTGGCGTCGATGTCGAACATATCCTGGCTGTAGTAATTAACACATCTCGGGTTTCGGCAACTGGTCATTCCGGTCAAATGGGCCACCTGATGCACCGCCTGCTTGAAGAGGCGGGTGTAAATTTTCATATCATCCTCGGGCAGTCCATAAAACTCCTGGCGGATACGAAAGAGCGAGATCACCGCCGTACCCAGCACGATATCGGAATTGCCGAGAATGTAGGTTTCATCGGGAAGATAAAGATCTTCCTCACAAATGCCCATCACAAGTTCTTTGGGGTTGGCTTTGACCCGCTCCAGTTTGGCAAGGATGATGCTTCCATAATGTTGATTGCGAATGACGTTAAAAGCTTCTTCGGGGACCTTCATACCCTTGAGAATATCAACCGACCGTCCGAAGACGGGACCGATCGAGGTGGCCAGGCGGTTGACCATCATGAAATCAACATCTCCCAGCGGCACGACGACTATTTTTGATTTTTTCTGAAGCATTATCTATTCAGCAGTAAAAAATCTTCTTTTCGATCCTGTCGGCGACACTTTGATTTCCAGTTTTGCCGAACACCTGGGGCACCAGCCGACAAAGGCATCGCCCTTTTTGTTAAGATATATCCTGGAGTAAATATGGCAACACTTAAAAACGATGCCGATATGCGGCCGGCCAATTGTATCATTTTTTTCTTTCTCGGCCATTCCGGTTTACTTCGAAGCCGCTTTTGCGGCGAAGGATTCCTCCATAATGGCGACCGAGGCCGACGAGCCGATCCGATCGGCGCCGGCTCTTATCAATTCCATGGCATCAGCCAGAGTTCTGATACCTCCGGAAGCCTTCACTTTGATCTGACCGTTGGCGGTCCGTTTCAGACGTTCGACCATTTTGACGGTTGCCCCGCCAAAAAATCCGGTGGCGGTTTTAACAAAATCGGCTCCGGCATTGATTATGGCCTTGACCGCCTCGACCTGGGCGACCGCGGAGAGTTTGGGAGCCTCGATGATTACTTTTAAGATAATATGGCCAGGGAGCGCCTTCTTAATTTGATATATCTCATCTTCAACTTTGTTGAATTTCCCCGAAACCATCAGGCCAACATTGGCCACCATGTCGATCTCATCCGCCCCGTCATCGACTCCCTTTACCGCTTCGGCCACTTTAATATCGGTCGTGTTGGCCGAAAGCGGAAAACCGGAAACCGAAACGATTTTAATATCAGAACCGGACAATTGTTTTTTGGCATATTTGACCCAATATGGATTTATGGCGATTCCATAAAATGCGTATTTTTTGGCTTCACGGCAGAGTTTTTCAATCGCTTTTTGATCCGTCTCGGGAGTAAGGATCGAATGGTCGAAATATCTATTCAAGTTTTCTATCATTTAATCTCCTCAAGGTCCCCAATGCTTAAATCATATCAATTTATTGCAGTTAATCCACCGGTTTATTATAGCTTATTAAAAGCGTTTAGGCAAGGGGTGGAAATTACGGTCAATCAGTCAAAAAAATTCAATTTGAAACGGGTGTCCATACTCCCGAAGCATAATGGGGCGGGACAGTGATGTCAATCACATCCCGGCAAAAGCACAAAATCTGAAGATTCTAGTTGATTATAGGCAAGAAAAATACTTTTTTGAAAATTTTAAGGGTTTGAGCTTTGCAAACGTAATTAGTACTTATTTATTGAAGTGAGAAATAGTTGTCTTTTATGGCAATTCTTTGATAATTAGAAAGGAACTACAACCAATGGCCGTTGAAAATTCGGGTGAAATCCTGAAAAAGGCAGAGAAGGGCATCGCCAATTTTCTTAAGACTTCCCGAGATGCCGGGCGCATCGATGACCAACTGTATCAAATAGCTCTTAATAATACATTCAAAAAGCTGAAATTATGGCTTGAGGATCCCAATATCGATATTATTTCGCCCCTTTTGAAAAAGGGGATAATTGATACAATAAATTCAGGCGACTGGGAAAAGGTCGTCAATGCTTTCAGGCAGAATGTTCGTTTTGGCACCGGCGGTATTCGGGGCATGATGGCCTTCGACAGGGAGTCGATTCGACGGATGAAGGACGGCCGGGACGGCATCGGGTCGGCTGTTTTCAAGGGCCCGAATACTATCAATGATCTTGTCATGCTGATGACGACCGCCGGAGTGGCGCAGTTCGGCAGGGCTCAGAAACCGGTGTTGGAGAAAGTGGTGGTTGGGTATGACAGCCGGGTTCGGGGCCATGATTTTGCGCGGGCCGTTGCCGAAGTCTTCCTTGGCTATGGTTATACGGTGTATTTTTTCGACGCGCCCTGTCCCTATCCCGAGGTGACCTTTGCCATACCGCATGAGGATGTCAAAGCGGATATCGGGGTGCTGATTTCGGCCAGTCATAACGATTATCGATACAATGGATATAAGCTTTCGTGCGCCAACGGCTCGCAGTTCGATCCCGAGGAGAGGGACGAGATGTACCATGACTATATCCAGAAAATCGAGCCGAAAGATATCGTCGGGCATATCTGCAAGTTTAAAGATGCCGGAAAGGACAAGCTGTATTTTCTTGGCGGCGACGAGCTGCTCGATGATTTTGATTATTCCGGCAAGGAAATGAATTTGATCAATATGCACCGGGCACATCGCCGGCACATGCAATCCTTTCTTATGACGGAGAATCTTCCGGAGCAACAGAAGAAGAGCAAGAATCCGCTTAATATAGCCTTTTGTCCGTTTCACGGGGCCGGTTACAAGGCGGTTCCAAGACTGTTGCAGAATGTGGGCTTTCTTCCGGAGAATATTAAGTCAATCGACGGGACATCCGAAAATATGGGACTTAATGAGCTCAACGGGATGTTCCCCGCTTTTTGCAGTGACCCCGGCCGCGAGCAGCAGCCCGATCCGGGGGATCCCCGCGCCGCCCGGACGGCGGTAAAAGCTTTCAAGCTGGATTACGGGGAAAAGGCATTCAAGGATGTCGATATTCTGATCGGGACCGATCCTGATGCCGACCGATGCGGTATTGTCGTTAAAATCCCCGAAAAGCAGAGGCATATTTACAGCTTTAATAAAGAGGATTATTACCTGCTTCCGGCCGATGATATGTGGACCCTGGTGGTCTGGTATCGGCTTCAGCGCGAAATTGAGCGATTCGGCAAGATTAAAGACGCTGAAAAGAAGTTCATAGTCCTGTCGCATACTACTTCCGACAGCATCACACGGCTGGCTCTGAAATATGGACTCGGCGTGGTCAAGACCTGGGTCGGTTTTGCGGCGCTGGCGGCGGCTACCCGAGATACCTGGGACGGCAAGGCGCGGGAAATGGCCGGGTTAAAAAATGGCCATGATGAAAAATATATCGAATTATGCCATCCGTTTATATGCGAAACCTACGGTATGACCGAAGGCAAGCGTTCTATCAACTATGCCGCAATGGAGCAGAGCAACGGTTTTTCCATATTGGGCGGGCCGCCTCCCGATGGACGGTCATTGGGGGTGGGCGGTCATGTCCGCGATAAAGACGGCACTTTTGCAGCACTGCTGGTGGCCGAAATTGCGGCCTGGGCCAAGGAAAAAGGAACCGATATTATCGGATTGCTTGATAAGGACATTTATCTTGATCCCGATATCGGGCTGTTTGCGACGTTTTATGAACCGGACCCGCTCGATGGGGAGTACCCCGGAATCGAGGGTGATCGAATCAAGAAAAATATTCTGATTAAGGCGTATGATTTGTACGACCAGGCTCTTGGCGGCAAGCTGGTAATCGCCGGCCGGAAAGTCAAGGCGGCGGCGGTATATCGGACCGGTAAGTATGACGAGATTTATCCGCCTGAAAAGGATTTTGTTTTTCCCGATGAGGGAATCAGGCTATTTTTCGAAGATGATCCGGCGAGGCAGGAGCATATTACGATCAGGCCCTCCGGAACCGGCAACTCGCTGCGGTTTCATATCCAGTTGCATGATTTCGCCAGGGCGGACAATTTGAATGAAGCCAAGAATAGACTGCGCAATCCCAAGGACGGTCTCGGCATCAGGATAATGAATGAATTAAGGGAGCGGCTTGACGCGCCAAGAAGGTGACGGTATTTTAGAATCATGAAGAAAAAGAACGACCCAAAATGAATTTTCCGGTCAATGTTCTTACCAGCGTTGTGGCTATTATGTTCTACTTGAGGCAGTATTTGCTTACCGACATCCCCTTTTCCAAAAAGGGACTGATGGTGAGCGAGCCGCCTCACCAATTGAGATAAAGTTATATTGAAATGATCGGGGTTTGATCCGGGATTCGGTACGGGCAATTTTGAGAAGTCCGAATCAATTCTTCTTCTCTATTTCTTTCAGTATAGTTTGCCTTTTGCGATCTTCCTCTATCCTGAAATTAATTGATTTTCCGCTTTTAAGGATACTTCCCTCGCGCAGCAGATGCGAGGTTTCCTGTTCCTTGATGATGATGCCTTCGGCATAAGCGAAATAAGAAACCCCTTCGACTTCTATTTTATCGGTCCCGCTGATTTTTGCATCAGGAGCATCTCCGGGCCCTTTACTCAGCGGAATATACATGGTTCCCTTATATTCAATGACAGCGCAGTTATAACCGGCTTCGCGAACGATCGCCCTGAGTTTATAGGTGGTCGCGGCATCGGTGTTGCCCTCGGCAAGAAGGACCTTGACCGTGTTGTTCCAGCTAAAGCCGGGTGAAATCGGCTCATCGGGATAAACCGGCGCCGCTTGTTCCATCAGTTTCCGATAGTAATCGAGCGATTGTCCGGAGCTGTCATTCTGCATCCCGAAGCCGATTACGCGGCCGTCAGACGACATGACAAATTCATTGCTCCAGGTTTCCGGTTTTTCCAGATTATTCGATGTATAGGTAAAACGGACATTGGCTTTGGTACCGTCTATGATGGAGACAGTTTCCTGAGTATAGAGAATTTCCAGCGATTTGTCACCGCGGTGGACGACTTTATCATTTTCGAACATGGTTGATTTCGACCGGCTGTCGAATTTATAATGATATATTTTATCCGGGTTGAACTTGTAGGTCAGGATGACATTTTGTTCACCGGTTCCACAACCGGAAAGCAGGACGCTTCCCGCAATCAACACCGCCATTATTATAAACATTATTCTTTTCATTCTCTATTTATCCTTTCTATGGCATCTCAATCTCGCCGATCGATATGGTCCGCAGCGGAGAACCCGGCGGGGACAATACTATCGATCCGAGACGATCAGACTGCAGATATTCTTCCATAAATAATAGCGTTTCATCCTCTGAGAAATCCTGATCCATACTTATTTCGGCCATCATGGACGGGGCCGGGCCGATGGCCAGGTTGCTGAAGGATAAAAACATCAGTGCCAATGAGGCCGCCAGCGGAACGAGGTATGCTGCCAGCCGGTGAGTCAGAGCCGGTTTTTCCCGGTAATCGCTTTCAATGGTATCGGGGCGGCGTTCGAAAGTTCTGGCCAGAATGGATTTTTCAAGATAGTTCCAGTATCCTTCACCCGGATCGGTGACCACTTCCTTTTTTAATAGAACAGACAGTCGGCGATCCTGCTCGGCCCGAATACGGCAGCTTTCACATTCGGCCAGATGCTCTTCGAACCTTCGGATATCCGGTTCGCCCAGGCGGCCAACCAGATAATCATCGATTATATGTTCATATTCGCGGCAGTTCATCGAATTTTCCATTTTGATCCAAGTTTAATTAATTGCGTCAATAGTCTCATTAAAATATTTTCTTCAGCCATTTTTTCAATTTTGTTCTCGCAATGTGCAAATTCGATCGGACTGTTGCCTGGGGACACCCCAGAGCATTGGCAATTTCCAGTTTAGAGTACCCCTCGATATCATGAAGAATAATCGCCATCTTCTGTCGCGGCGGCAGTTTCTGGATGGCATCCATAACCGCCTGCAAAATTTCCGCATCCTCGAGGTTTTTGTCCGGGCTATGAATCCGATCGGCCAGTTCCACCTGTACTTCAGGCAAAAAGGCCAGTTCATCAACGGAAATATTTTTCTTCTGTTTCCTCCTCAAGAGGTCGATCGAATAGTTGCTCGCAATTCGCAAGATGAAGCTGGAGAAGTATTTAACCGATCCCAACTCATGTCGTTTTTCAAAGATTCGAACAAATGTCTCCTGCGTCACTTCATCGGCATCGAGGTGGTTTCCCAGCATCCGAAAGGCGATCCCGTAAATCTTTTTTCTGTACCTCCGTACCAATTCGGCAAATGCTTCAGCGTCATCATCTGCCAGTCTGGCAATAAGTTCGGGTAATTCAGTATTCATTTAAACCGGCATTCCTGTCGGCATTTATATAGACGCCGGGGCCAAGTTCATGTTCAAAATTAAATCGTTGACTCAATAAGGAAGAAAGATTATCATTCCAACCTGTAATGTCAAACCTTTTTTATGCCAAGGCATTTTAAAGCCGACAAGAAATGAACATGGAAAACCTTTCCCGTTATAAATATAAATCGTTGGTTATAACCGGGCTCGGCACGCTGATGGGCACTCTTGATGCCTCGATTGTCAATGTGTCGCTGCCGACCATCAGCCGGGAATTGAACACAACCGTCAGTATGGTTGCCTGGGTGGTGCTGGCCTATTCGATTGCGGTCTTTCCGCTGTTGATGGTTTTCGGGGCGGTCTCCGAAAAAAAAGGGTTCCAGTTTTCATACAGGTATGGCTACCTGATTTTCATGACCGGCTCGATTCTCTGCGGTCTTTCGGTCAACATTTATATGCTGATAATTTCGCGGGTTATTCAAGGGGTCGGGGCGGCGTTGCTGGTAGCGGTGGGGCCGGCTCTGGTGACCCGAAGTTTTCCCGATGCCGAGCGGGGACGCGGTCTGAGTATTATTGCCATGGTGGTTTCGGTCGGTTTGATGCTGGGCCCGCCATTGGGCGGTTTTATTATCGGTTTGGCCGGCTGGCGATGGATATTTTTTGTCAATATCCCCGTTAGTATTCTGGGCTTTTATTTCACGGTCAAATTTCTGGGTGATTTTCCAATCAGTAATCCTCACAAGAAAATCGGTGTTCCGGGAGCGGCAAGTCTTCTGCTGGGTATGCTGACCCTGATGCTGACGCTTCTTTTGTACAGCCGCGGGCAGCTCGGCACGGCGCTTTCG
Source organism: candidate division Zixibacteria bacterium HGW-Zixibacteria-1 (assembly GCA_002838945.1). NCBI lineage: Bacteria > Pseudomonadati > Candidatus Zixiibacteriota > candidate division Zixibacteria bacterium HGW-Zixibacteria-1. Next base: position 186,766 of record PGXB01000002.1, on the reverse strand, counting down.
GCCGGGTTACTTCTGGTTTCGGGACTTTTGTTTGCGATGTTTTTCTATTTTGAGAATAACCCGGCCACCCGGCTGATCGGAATCGAAATATTTAAAAACCGGGTTTTCGTCTTTTCGGGGGCGGCGATGCTGATGGTTTTTATTGCCCTGATTTCGGTGACCATTCTGATGCCGTTCTATTTGGAAGAGGTTAAATTATATCAGCCGGAGCAGGTTGGTTTCTTCCTGATGATTACTTCGGTCTGCGGATTTATGCTGGCTCCGCTGGCCGGATATCTGTCCGACCGGATCCAGGCGCGGGTTATTTCCACGGCCGGGGCGGCGATTATGTTTATCGGTTTTCTATTTATTCGGCGGCTCGACGGGCAGACTTCGATGTGGGGCATAGCCCTGCCATTGGCTATAATCGGGGTCGGCATGGCCATATTCGGCACCCCGAATACGTCGGGTATTATGGGGTCGGTGGCCAAGCATCAGCTTGGCAGCGCCTCGGGCATGATCGCTACTTTACGGACCCTGGGAATTGCGCTTGGGGCCGGTTTTTCGGGTCAGGACGCCTTTCTCAGCGCCTATCAATCGGTATATAATATTACCATATTTATCCTTTTGGCGGCCATCGTCTTCAGTCTTGTCAGAGGACGAAATTCCAGTGCCGCAAGAGGACATTAAGTCATTAGAGTTGACAAAACGATTTTTCTTAATATTTTAACAGGCTAACTTATAAAGCCGGGATGGTGTACATGAATTCAATGACGGGATATGGAAAAGCGGATTTGAAGACCAAAAATCTGGGTGTGGCGGTTGAGCTCTCGTCCGTCAACAGCCGTTATCTGGAGTATTCATTTCGTTTTCCCAAACAATTGTCGTTTCTGGAGCCCGCGGTCAAGGAGTTGATTGCGGCCAAAATATCCCGGGGCAAAGTGACCATGTCGATAAATTATGAGGATCACGGGATCGGTATCGACAAGCTGGTCGTCAACACCACGCTCGCCGACGAAGTTTTCAAGCAGCTTAAAACATTAAAAGAAAAGTATAGCCTATCGGGCGAAATTACCTTAAAAGAATTTCTGTCTATTCCGGATCTATTCAAGGTGGACAAGGCGGAGAATATCGAGGACAAGATCTGGCCCTGTATCAAGACCGCGGTCAATCGGGCCCTGGCCGATCTGGCGGCGATGCGAAAGCAGGAAGGTGACAATCTCAAAAAGGACCTGATGAAAAGATTGCGTCTTCTCGCCGACGGCATCGGTCAGATCGAGAAAATCTGCCCGGATAATGTGGCTATTCATCGGGAAAAGCTGACGCAGAAGATAAAAGGCGTGCTTAATGGGGTTCCGACCGACCCCACGCGTCTCGAAGAAGAGGTCGCATATATCGCCGAGCGCTGCGATATAACCGAGGAATGTGTCCGTTTCGGCAGTCATATCAAGCAGTTTGGCAGCACCCTCCGAAAGGCCGATGCAGTGGGCAAACGGTTGAACTTTCTGCTTCAGGAGTTAAATCGCGAGGCCAACACGATCGGCGCCAAAGCCAGCGATGCCAAAATCTCGCATCTGGTGGTGGAATTAAAGGAAGAAATCGAAAAGATGCGGGAACAGGTCCAGAATATTGAATAAAGGGGGGGGGAATGGCTCAGCGTAAGGTAAAAGGGAAAATCATTATTATTTCCTCGCCGTCAGGCGGCGGCAAGACATCTATCTGCAATGAGCTTCTCAGGCGAAACAAAAGCTGGAAATTTTCGATATCGGTGACAACGCGCAAAAAGCGGCCAAATGAAAAGAATGGACGCGAATACTGGTTTGCGGAGCACGCCGATTTTTTGAAAATGCGGGATCGGGGAGAATTTGCGGAATGGTGTAAGGTCCACAGTTTTCTTTACGGCACACCCAGGCGGCCGATGGAGTCGGTTTTGTTCAACGGCGGGATCATGCTGCTGGACGTCGATGTCAAAGGGGCCAAGAAGCTTAAGAAGATTTACCGTGAGGCGGCGACTATTTTTGTCCTGCCGCCGGCAAGAGCCGAGCTCAAGCGGCGCCTAAAGAAGCGGGGTACCGAAGACGATAAGCACTTTAAGATACGCCAGAGCCGGGCGTTGAGCGAAATGAAACTATTTAAACAGTTTGAATATACTGTCATAAACAGGAATCTTGAAACGGCTGTTAATGAGGTGGAGATGATTATCAAGTCGCTTCACTGCCGAAAAAGCAATCTTGATTTGGAACAAATTAACCGTATCGTCGGTTAACGCATTAAATCATAGGAGGAGTTATGCCCAAGTTTACCTTTGAGGATATCGACAAATTGACAAGGAATCGGTATGAGGCGGTTCTGATTGCGGCGCAACGCGCGCGCCAGATAAATTCCATGAGGCTGGCCCAGTTGGAGCGGATGGCCGAAGAAGATATTACGATCGACGGCCGCAAGGTGACAACCATTGCCATACAGGATCTTGCCGCGGGCAGAATCAAATATAAAAAAGTAGCCATCCCGCCGATAATCGAGGAATAATTAATTCATGGCAAAAAATCTTCTAATCGTCGAGTCGCCGGCCAAATCCAAGACGCTTAAAAAATTTTTGGGCAGGGATTTTGAGATTCTGGCCACTATCGGTCATATAAAGGATCTTCCAAAGTCCAAGCTCGGAGTTGATACCGACAATGGTTTCAGCGTTCATTATGAAACCATCAAGGGCAAGACAAAAGTAATTAAGCAGCTCAAGGATTCGGCCAAGAAGTCACAGATGATTTACCTTGCGCCCGACCCTGATCGGGAGGGCGAAGCTATTGCCTGGCATGTGGCTCGCGAATTGAAGACAAGCGATAAAATTGTTCGCGTAACGTTTAACGAAATTACCAAAAACGCCGTTCTGGATGCCTTACAGAACACGCGGGATATCGATGAAAACCTGGTCAATGCCCAGCAGGCCAGACGGGTTCTGGATCGACTGGTGGGTTATAAAGTCTCTCCATTTCTCTGGAAGACAATTACTTATGGTCTTTCGGCCGGCCGCGTTCAATCGGTTGCTCTCAGAATAGTATGTGAGCGCGAAAAAGAAATCTCCGATTTTGTTATCGAAGAATATTGGGAACTGGAAGCCGATCTGGCTGATAAGAAGAATGCCCATTTCCGGGCCAAACTGACAAAAATTGACGGCGAAAAGCCAAAAATCGAAAACGGCGACAGCGCCGATAAAATTACCGCGGATGTCCGCAAACAGACTTTTGTCGTTGACTCGATCAAGAAATCGGAACGAAAAAGGAAACCGTCGCCGCCGTTTATCACCAGTACGCTTCAACAGGAAGCGGCCCGGTATTTTTATTTCACGCCCAAGAAAACGATGATGATCGCCCAGCAATTGTATGAAGGGGTTGAACTTGGGGATGAAGGCGCCACCGGATTGATCACTTATATGAGAACCGACTCGACCAGAATAGCCGAATCGGCGCTGGCCGCAGTCAGGGAGCATATTGATCAGAACTACGGCGGAGAATATCTTCCGGCCAAAGCGGTCAGGTATGCCTCGAAGAAGGGCAGCCAGGATGCGCATGAGGCGATCCGACCGACATACCTGGAGCTTCCTCCGGAGAAATTAAAAAAATATCTCACGAAAGATCAGTTGAAGCTTTACACACTGATCTGGAATCGTTTTGTGGCCTGCCAGATGAACCCGGCCGTTTATGATACCACGACCGTCGATATTAACGCCGGGAAATATATTTTCCATGCGGCGGCGCAGGCATTGAAATTCGATGGATTTCTCAAAGTGTATCAGGAAGCCAAAGAGAACGGCAATGGGAACGGAAGCGGGAACGGCGAAAATGGTCTGGTTGATTTCATCCCGGATATAAAGGAAGGCGACAAGCTTAAGCTGGTGGAACTGTTCCCATCGCAGCATTTTACCAAACCTCCGGCGCGTTATACGCAGGCATCATTGGTTAAAATGCTGGAATCGGAGGGGATCGGGCGGCCGTCAACTTATGCGACCATCATTTCGACGCTTCTGGACAGAAAATATGTGGAAGCCAAAGAACGGCGTCTTTTTGCCACCGAGCTTGGGCAGACGGTCAACAAGATTCTGGTCGAATCATTCCCGACCATTTTCAGCGTCCAATTTACGGCTCATATGGAGGACGATCTGGATCAGATCGAGACCGGAAAGGCCGATTGGGTCGATGTTATAAAAGAGTTTTATGGACCGTTCGACGAACGTCTCAGTAAGCTTTCGTCCATGCAAAAAGAGATAAAGGAGTCATTGACCGAAGCGACCGAGGATGTTTGCGAAAACTGCGGCTCTCCGATGGTTATAAAGTGGGGCCGCAATGGACGTTTCCTGGCCTGCACCGCATATCCGGAATGCAAAACGACCAAGCCTCTCAATGGGGCCGAAGAAGTTGTGGAAACCGATGAAAAATGCGAAAAATGCGGTTCACCAATGGTAGTAAAAAGCGGTCGTTTTGGTAAATTTCTGGCCTGCTCAGCCTATCCCAAATGCAAAAGTACCAAACCGCTTTCGACCGGAGTTAAATGTCCCAAAGACGGCTGCGGCGGCAATATCGTCGAAAAGCGTTCCAAAAAAGGCAAATCGTTTTTTGGCTGCAGCAATTACCCCAAATGCGATTTTGTCGCCTGGTATAAACCGGCCACCACGCCCTGTCCGGAGTGCCGCAGCCCCTATATGCTGGAGAAAGTCTCCCAGAAGCGGGGGGCGTATCTGTCCTGCCCTGACTGCAAACACAAGATCTATCAGGATAATCAGCAGTAAGACAAACCGGCGGCCATCGCGTATCCAATTTTAATTGACCTCTTCCATATTTTAGCCTATTATGCGGCATGCTAAAAAAGATGCTGCACAACTATTTCAAGCATTTGGTTGAGAAGCGGGGACTGTCGGCCGGAACGATCCGGACCTACCGGAACAATCTGATGCCGTGGGTGGAGTTCCTGGAAAACGAGTATAAATCGACTTCGCCCGATCCGAATATAAATTCCATCCTGCTGAGAAAATACCTGGCCGGCAGAAGACAAAAGTCGATTTCGGTTCGCACTCTGGCCGGTTTTATTTCGGCTCTTTCCGGTTTCCAGCGTTATTTGCTTCAGGAGAAAAAGGAAACGCAGTATATCTGTAAATTGAGCAAACTTAAATATACCGAGAAGGTCCCGGATTTCCTGTCGCAGAAAGAGGCGGCGGAACTGGCGGAGTTGATCGAAAAGGACAACTATCTGGCCTGGCGCGATTATATAATGGTTTCGATTTTCTACCTTTCCGGCATGCGCAGGGCCGAACTGGCCATGTTGAGGTTGCATGATATAGATTTAAAGAAACATCTTATCAACGTTATTGGAAAAGGCAACAAACAGCGGTTTGTGCCGCTGGGTGATGTTATTTCCGATGATTTGAAATTTTATACTAATCTTCGTAATAGTTTTGTTACCGGCAAGAGCGCCCATAAAGGTTACCTGTTTCTCAATTACCGGGGAGAACCTCTGACGATGCGCTCTATCGACAGAATTGTCAAAAAGTACTGTTCGCGACTCGGCAAACGGGTGACACCCCATATGCTGCGGCACAGTTTTGCCACCCATATGCTTGAAAACGGCGCGGACATACTGGCCATAAAAGAAATTCTTGGTCACAGTTCCCTGGCGACAACCCAGAAATACACGCATTTGACCACGGAACAACTGAAAGTGATTTACAAAAAAGCCCATCCCAGGGCATAATAGAGGGGACAGGTCATGAAGGTCAGATCAACGACAATATTATGTTTGCGATACAAGGGATCGGTTGCCATTGGAGGCGACGGTCAAGTGACATTTGATGACACCATAATGAAAGCCAAGGCGGTAAAAATTCGGAAAATATATAATGACACCATTCTGACCGGTTTTGCCGGGGCGGCGGCCGATGCCCTGGCCCTTTTCGAAAGATTCGAGAGCAAGATTGATGAATTTTCCGGGAATCTTCCCCGGGCGGCGGTCGAGCTGGCCAAAGACTGGCGGACCGATAAGTATCTGCAGAAGCTTGAGGCCCTATTGGCGGTCGCCGATAAAAAAAATTCGCTGCTTATTTCCGGCACCGGCGAAGTGGTTGAGCCGGATGACGGCATTCTTGCCATCGGCTCGGGAGGTCCTTATGCGCTGGCGGCGGCGAGATCGCTGGTGTCGGTCAATTCGAAGATGAACGCCGAAGAGATAGTTCGGAAAGCGCTGATGATTGCAGCAGATATTTGCATTTATACCAACAGCAATATAACGGTGGAATCGATAAAATGATCAATAAAGAAACCAAAACTCCCAGAGAGATTGTCGAGCATCTCGACAAATATATTATCGGACAGGAAAGGGCAAAAAAGGCGGTTGCCATTGCCCTGCGTAATCGCTGGCGGAGACAGGAAGCTCCTGAAGAAATCAGAAGGGAAATTCTGCCCAACAACATTTTGATGATCGGGCCGACCGGAGTCGGGAAAACCGAGATTGCCCGCCGACTGGCCGAAATGACCGGCGCCCCGTTCCTGAAGGTTGAAGCATCGAAGTTCACCGAAGTCGGATACGTTGGGCGCGATGTCGAATCGATGGTGCGTGATCTGGTTGATCTGGCGGTTAATATGATTAAACAGGATACCGCCGAAAAAATTTCCGAGAAGGCCAAAGAAAGCACTATTGAAAAGCTGCTGGATTATCTTTTGCCGCCGCCTCCGACCACCAAGACAATCGGCCCGGCCGGCAGTGAAATAACGGTTGAAGTGGAAAAGCCGGATAAAAACAGCCGCCAGAAGATGCGGGAAAAACTATTGACCGGCAAGCTCGATGACCGCACGATCGAGATGGATACGCCGCAGGACCGGTATCCGGTGGTGGAAATATTCTCGCCGATGGGCATGGAAGAACTTGGTATCAACTTTCAGGAGATGTTTTCCGGCCTGATGCCCAAGAAGACCAAACGTCGGAAGATGACGGTGTCGGAGGCACGCAAGTTTATTTATTCGGAAGAGCTTTCCAAGTTGATCAATATGGATGATGTAATCACGGTGGCCCTGGATCGGACCCAGCAGTCCGGCATCATTTTTATCGACGAGATCGACAAGATTGTCGGTGAGAAATCCAAGACCGGACCGGATGTTTCCCGCGAAGGTGTCCAGCGCGATATCCTTCCGATTATCGAAGGTTCGGCGGTAATGACGAAATACGGCATGGTCGTAACCGATCACATTTTGTTTATCTCGGCCGGGGCCTTTCATTCATCTCGGCCGTCCGACCTGATCCCGGAACTTCAGGGGCGTTTTCCCATCCGGGTCGAGCTTGATTCGCTGACCGCCGATGATTTCGTGCGTATCTTGGCGGAGCCGAAGAATGCTCTTATCAAGCAGTACATTGCGCTGATGGCTTCAGAGGGGGTGAATCTATCATTCGACAAGGGGGCGCTGAAACGCATTGCCGAGATAGCCGAGCAGGTTAATACTTCGACCGAAAATATCGGGGCGCGCAGGCTGCATACAATCATGACGACGCTGCTCGAGGACATCATGTTCGAGGCCCCCAATAAGAGGAAAAATATTCGAATCACGGCGGCGATTGTCGATAAGATGCTTTCGGAAATTCTCGAAAGCGAGGATCTGAGCAGATATATTTTATAAGGGGCATTTATGGCAGGTGTAAGATTTGCGGCTGTTATTAATTGTATGGATGGCCGGACACAGATGCCGGTTATCGAGGTCATGAAAAAATATTACGCGGTCGATTATGTCGATATGATTACCGAGCCGGGGCCATCAAAAGTCCTTTCGGATAATGCCAATCAGAGCCAGATTGATTCAATCAAATATCGGCTGGGAATATCGGTGGAGAAGCATGGCTCGAAAACGGTCGGCGTCGTGGCGCATTTTGACTGTGCCGCCAATCCGGTCGAGGAAAAGCAGCATTTGAAGGAACTGGATCAATCGGTTCAGTTGATAAAAAGCTGGGGACTGGGATTGACGGTAGTAAAAATCTGGATAGATGAACATTGGAAGGCGCACGTTCTCAGTTGAAACCGGCATGACAGCATATTATCATGTCGAAATAATATAGACATTAGAGATCAAGAGATCCCCCCTTTAAATACCGTGCACCATAATCGGCCGAAAATGTATTTCAGGTCGAGGAGGGCACGTAATTGGTCATATTCTGGAATTCCCGGGTTCTGACCAGTGCCTCGATTATTTTTTGATCTTTCGGTGATACATTGCGCAGCTTGAATCCGGCTTTATTATAGTACGATTCCGGGTCGCTTTTGCACCACATACTCTCGGCGTCAAGAGAGATCTCGCGCTCACCCTCGATTTCGACGGGGAGTTGCAGGCGAAGCTGATAGCTGCCGTCTCTCATGATTAATTTCTCCCCGATCAGCATCATGCCCTGCGCGGAAATATCGGCCAGGTAACCGAAAAGCTCGTTAGTGTCGCGGCTATAGACATTGATTTTGATGCCGGGGCGGATTCTGTCCTGATGGCGTCTTTCATTCATGTCCGACTCCTTAAACCTCACAAATAAAGGTTTGAAAACTACTTTGATTCAACTGCCGAAGCCCAAAAGGGCCGGAATAATAGAATTATTATTCCATATATTTTAATCGGCAGATAAATTTTGCTCTTTACAAAAGAGATCAATATTGTCTTATTAGGATTACTTATCGTTTGTAGTCCCGGCGGCCGGTTGCGTATAGAGAATATATAAATAAGGATCAGGTCAGTGATATGATGGAAGATGATGAGAAAACAGCGATAGAAATGAAAGAGAGGGGCGAAGGCGAAGAGTCCGAAGAGGAAGGATTTGGTGAACTTATCAAATTTACTCTTCCCGGATTCATCAGCGCCATAATCGCCGGAGTCCTTTTCGATTATTTCGGCTTGCAGTTGAGCGCAGTGGGGCAGTGGATTGTCCGCACCCTGGCGGGCGAAGGGGAGTCGATTTTCGAGGGGATTTACTCGATTCGCAAAAGACTCTCGAAAGCGGCCGGCTCGATGGCCGAAGCGTACGGTTGGGGGAAGCTTGTCGGCATGATGCTGCCATGGGTGGTTGACTGGGGTTCGCGTTTGGCGGGGGTCGATGTTTATGCGATCGAGGGATTTTATATTCCGTTTTTCTATGCCATGTCGGACCAGATCGGGGCCAACATTTCCGGCTCGATATATCTTCGAAAAAAAGAAGGAAGCTGGGGAAATGCTTTCAAAGTCTATTTCCGTCACCCGGTTATGTTGACCAGCCTGGCGGTTATTTTGATTGTTCCGGTCGGCCTGTTGATGGCGCGTTTGCTTGGTTTCAGTCCGACCAATCAGAAATACACCGCACTCGAAACAATCGCGGCCAATCTCTGCTGGCTCCCGGTCGTGATCGGCTGGCTGGCGGGAAGGCGAAAAAAGCAAGCGGGTGAGGTGTAGTGTCGGCTGTATGATTAATCTTGACAGCCAATGTTGAGTATGTTATGCTTGAAGTTGTTTTTAGCGGTTCTATTTACAAATTTACTTTAATGATTTGATAGGTATGGCTAGAGTGTGCCGTTTGGAGGATCCATGAAAGGTATAATTGTCGTGTTGTTCGCCGCGGTGATTATTTTTATCGCCGGTTGCTACCAATAAGAAGAGAATCTTATTATAAACAAAGACGGGTCGGGCGTTCTTAAAATGCATTTCGTAATGAGTACCGATTATATCCGCGAGATGCAGGCGATGTTTGCGGCAGTCGAGGCGGAAGCTCCCAAAGAAGAGGGCGAGATTTACTCTGTTAAGACCATATTCGACCGGGCCGCTATCGAGAAAAATCTCGAAAACTGTCGGTGCGGTATCAAGCTGACCGGCTTCAATATGCTTGAGACGGAGGATACTACGGCGTGGGATATGGAATTCACCCTGGGTGATGTCAATAAAATATATGAATTGAATCAGGCTCTTTATCCGGAGGAAGAGTTGGCGATTGGTGAAGATGACATGCCTGTTGACGAAGATGAGCCGGCCGTGCCGCCGATTTATTCCAGGCAGGATGACGGGACATGGGTCTATACGCGGTGGCTCGATGAGGTGGCGGCGGCCAATAAGGATGAGAGCGCCATGTATGACGGCGATTACTCGGCATGGATGGATGAGAATACGATTGACTCCGAGATGATATATGACGACAGCGACATGGTATTTGGCGAGACCGGCGATATATTTTATGATTCGGCGATGTCGATGATGCCGGATGACTCAATGGGAGCCTATATGGATCAGTTTTCGGGAATGGCCGAGTCGATGATGAGCTACAAAATGCGGTTCACGGTTACATTTCCGGGGGCAATCTCCGAGACTAATGCATCTTTGACCGAAGGCAAAAAGGCAACCTGGGAGATTGGTTTCGCTGATATGAACAACCGGGCGCCGGTCATGAAAGCGGTTATTAAGAAGTAGTATTGCCGAAGAATATTCTGCAGTCGGCATATTCGTTCCCATACATGTTTGTAAAATGGGATCGGGTCGGAAAATCGACTGCAAGCCGACCGTTGATTCCGGCGGCATCCGCCGTGCAAGGGTCAGGCGGTATTATCCAAAAAAAAAGTAATGATAATGGTAGCAAGCCAGCCCGCAGCAAAAAGACCATACATGATTCGGAATGCATGCCGCTGACGAAGTGCCATCCGGCTCTTGATATGCTCATTGCCGCCGCCAAGTAATTTCTCAAGCCGGTGGGCCTCTTTGACCCAGCCGATCAATGGTTCGGCGGAGCGATACTCGATAATAAAGAAGCATGTGGTGAATAGAAACCCGACTATCAGGATGACAAGACTCATCGACCCTGAATGCAAATATTTCTGGGTAAAACCGACTCCGGCGAACAACAGGGCGGTCGAATAAAGGTAGGTGGACAGCCTTTTCCAACGCAGTTCGTCATAATGTTTGACCGCTTCGCGGCTGGCTTTGTACAACTCCACAGTTAATTCTATATCGATCTTCTCAGGCTTATCATCATCAGACTGCGCCATAGTATATTTCTCCTAAAAGGATTTATTCGATTTATGATATTTGCCAATATAATACTTTCCGATACAAAATGAAACAAATTACCAGGCGGGAATAAAAACCGTCGGACCGGGCATCGCGGTATCAGTGTCGATGGAGCAGTCGAATGCTCCGGCCGGATTATTTAACTGACAATTTGATGTTGATTTCGGCGGATTTCTCGTATTATGATAAAAAGGGAACTTAAATATGGAGTGGTTGATGCGAGAGGATTACCTGAGAATTGACAATAAATTGCTGTTTTGCAGGCATAATGGAGTCGATCCGAAACGAATATCCATTCTGTTCGTCCACGGTCTGGGCGATTCGGGGCTGAGTTTTGAGGACCCCTTCAGAGACGATCGGTTCGGGCAATTCAATCTCATTGTGCCGGACCTGATCGGCTACGGCCGCTCATCCGGGGCGGCTGATATCGGTGATTACGGCTATGAGGCGCATGTCGGGCGGTTGTGGCGGCTGATTAAGGAACTGGGACTGAAGGAATTAATCGTGGTCGGGCACTCGATGGGGGGCGACCTGACGACGCTTCTGTGCGCCTCCGATAAGCATAAGATAATCAAGAAGTATGTCAGCATCGAAGGTGATGTGACGCAATATGATTTGACAATTTCGAGAGCGGCGGTAAAGGCGCATGATAAGGGCAATTTCGAAAAGTGGTTCGAGAATGATTTCAAGGAGAAGTTGGTCTGGGGCAAGCTGGGGGAGCTCAGATCGGGGCGGCTGTATTATGTAGGGGTCAGCATGTGCCGCCGGGAAGCCTTTCTCGCGAATGCACTCGAACTGGTGCGGCGGAATACTTCGCTCGACGGCAAGTACAAAAGCGAAATCGGACAGATTTTTCTATCGCTCAAAATACCGAAGCTATTTTGTTATGGAACCAAAAGCCTGGCGCGGTCAACCCTGAAATTTCTGGAAGAGAACGATATTGCGAAGCGTGCCTTCGAGGGAGCGGGGCATTGCCCGATGACCGATGCTTCGGGTGAATTTTACGACCATTTGTTTCAATATATAACAGGGAGCGGATTATAATCTCTGGTCTCAATATGGCTCCTATGCATCAAAATAAAAGCAAAGAAGGAAAATACGAGGAGCATCGGACCTATTTCGAAGAGTTCTATACCCAGACACCTTTTTGGGGAGCCCTGACCGATGAGCGGACGACGACTGAGGTGCGGGAGCTTACGGCGCTGTGTCAATTCGCAAAAAATGAGATGATTCTTGATGTCGGCTGCGGGCAGGGAAGACATTGTCTTAAACTGAGAGCCGTCAGATACCATGCTTTCGGGCTCGATTATTCGCGAACGCTAATCAATATTGCCGGTTCCGAAGCCGCAAAAAAAAATATTCGGGCGCCCTTTGTCCGCGGGAATATGAGGAGTCTGCCGTTCCGCGCGGCTGTTTTCGACTGGGCATTATCGCTCTTCGGCAGTTTCGGTTTTCTGAGCGATGAGGATAACGAGAAGACAATAATTGAGATCGGTCGGGTGCTCAAGCCGGGCGGGAAATTGCTTCTTGAGATCTGGAACAAGGATTTTGCCCTGAAGCGTGACGGGGACGAAACGAGATATGAACTGGGTGGGGATCGATATCTGGTTCAAAAATCGAGCTTTTCCCGGAAAACCAAGCGGATGACGGTCAAGAGGCTATTTATAGATAATGATAAAGCGAACGAAATATCCATTTGTTACCGCATATTCACCGTTCCGGAAATTTCGGATCTGCTGGAAAACAGGGGATTCCAGGTGGAAGATGTCAGGGGCAGTTTGTCCTCAAAAAAGTTGAGTCCTGATTCCAGAAGTATGGTCATTTACTGCAGGAAGGCACTGTAAGTCAAGCGCTTACAAAGTCTCCCCATTATTTAATTGGCGTCTTTCAAAAAATATTCCATTAAATGAATATCTTACGAAACATATATAGCTATATATGCATATAATAATATATCGAAATTGAAAGGAGGTGGTATGAGTGGAAAAAGAATGCGCGACGATCAAATGTGTGGAAACCGATGATGGTTTCCGCATCGAGGTCACCGGCAAAAAGATGAAGGAGATGATGGCCTGTTGCGGGATGCCGATGATTAAAATCGTGCAGGGCGACAAATCGGAATGCTGCCCTCCGACCGAAGGAAAATCGGATTGCTGCCCGTCTGATAAGAAAGAGTAGTCGAAAGAGTAGTCGAAGTAACAGGCCGGATTCCATTTTTGTCAGGCTCAACACTCCCGGAATCCGGCCCGTTTTATTTTATGCCCGGTAGATTTTTACGTCGCCGAAAGTGGTCCCCGCCGAAATATGAACTTTGGCCGAGGCTGAATCATAGCCGTCGGTCTGATTCTGAAGGCTGTTGGAGATGCCTGATTCCGATTTTCCGAGAATAAACAGGTCGCCGAAAGTGGTTGAACCGTAGGCGAAGACTTCCATATTGGCCGGAACGATTATCGTGATATCACCGAATACACCGGAGACGCGGATTCTGTTGATACCGCTTTTCAGTCTGGCCCCGGCCAGGCTGATGGTGTTGTCGCCAAAGGTATTTGAGGTGCTGAAACCATCGATCTCGCGGTCCTTGAAGTCGGCTCTGATATCGCCGAAGGTTTTGGAAATATGGCCGGTCATGGTCTGATCGGATGACATTTGAAAAGATCCCCCGGTTTCCGTTTCTCGTTTGGTGGCGTGGCGGATAATCATCGCGATACCAATGATAACCAGAATAAGCGGCCAGAGGTCACGCAGGAAATGCCGGACGGAATAGTCAAAAATATGAAAATTGCTCAAAAGCAGAACAATTCCCACGATTAAAATAAGAAATCCCCAAAATTCGCGTTTATTCGTCATAAGGATTTTCCTCCCTTAAACAGGCTTACGCTAAGATTACGAATTTTGTTGCAATTGGCAAGACAAACAGGGAGTTACCGGGAATATCGTTCAAGGGGGACAAACGACGCTTGACAGAAGCCCAACTAAAATATAATATGCGGCGGTTTATTAAACAGGAACATAAGAAAGGAGCGTATATGCCGAGATCATTAACCGAAATTACCGACCTCACCAAGAAAGAGGTTTGGGAAGTATTTGATTTGTGCCGCGAAATGAAAAGCGGCGCGAAGGCCCCCAAGCCGCTGGCCGGCAAATCGGCGGCCTGTATTTTCACCAAGCCCTCGTTGCGGACCCGGGTTTCTTTTGAGGTGGGAATTAACGAATTGGGGGGGAACGCCCTTTACATCACCGACAAGGAGATCAAGATCGGCGAGAGGGAATCGATCCACGATATCGCCAAGGTGTTGTCGCGCTATGTCGGGCTGATTATGATACGCACATTTGCCCACAGCGATGTAACCGGGCTGGCCAAATATGCCGATGTGCCGGTAGTTAACGGCCTGACCGACCTGGTGCACCCATGCCAGATAATGGGCGATTATTTCACGATTCTGGAACACCGCAAAAAAGATATATTTAAAATTGCCTATCTTGGTGACGGAAATAATGTTGCCAACAGCTGGCTTAATCTAACCAGCCTGATTCCGATTGATCTGAGAATCGGAACCTCTCCGGCCACTCTCCCTGACAAGGCCATCCTGGAGAGGGCCAGACGGAATAAAGAGAGCTCGGTCCTGATCACCCACGATCCTAAAGAAGCCGTTAAGGATGCCGATGTTATCTATACTGACGTCTGGGCCTCAATGGGCCAGAAAGATCAGATTAAGGAGAAAGAAGAACAATTACGTAACTTTCAGTTAAATACGGCGCTTCTGTCCGGAGCATGCCCTGATTATGTTGTCATGCATTGTTTGCCGGCCGAAAGAGGGAGGGAAATCACGGATGAAGTTATGGATGGACCTCACTCCATCGTGTTCGACGAAGCGGAAAACAGGCTGCATATTCAGAAGGCGATAATGGCCTTTTTGCTTCAGCATTAAGTCACTGTCGATAAGGGCCGGCCCCGGTCGGAAAAGCTGCGAAAGGAGAGGCAATATGCATCCTAAAATCAGTCTTCCGGGAATCGGCCTTTTATTGCTGGCCGCGATGTTATTCCTGATGCCGGGTTGCTCCGATGACAAGAATCCGGTCCCGTCGACCGGCTTCACCGCCGGCGATCTGGAAAATCCCGAATTCCTGCTTGTTCAGGACCAGATTAACAATTTCCTTCATTCGACCGAGGAAACTTTCCTTCTGGGATTTGAGAATGTTTATCAACTTCCCACCGACACCGAGTATGTCCGCAATCATTATGGTCCGATGGGTCCCGATGATATCGTCGAGTACAATTACATCGAAGGCTGGCATATCACCTATATCGCTCATTTCAATCCTTATGCCGACGATTATTTCAGAGACTCGGTTCAATTTCAGATTGCTTCCGAGCCGGTCGAAGATCCCGAAGGTTTGGATGCGTTGTATTATATCCGCCACTGGGGTTACACCAGCAATGAGGTCGATGTCACCCATACCAACAGAAGCGGATATGCCAATTTGCAGTTCACCGAACTGGATCAGGACTTCGGCGTCGTCAACGGCGTCAATAACTCGATTGTCGAGTGGAATTATATAAGTGAAGATTCAACGGTGGAAGCGGTCTATAACATTGAAATGAATATCAATGATATTACGGTCGGCCGCGTGGCGACTTATGGCTGGGTTTCCGGATGTCCGCGCGAAGGGCGCGTCAATCTGACAGTTGATCAGGCCTACAGTGTCAATTACGGCGAAAGCAGTGATTTTTGGGTTCGCAACTGGGATGTTCGGATCACCTTCGAGAATGGTCTCGCCAATGTTAACATCTCCAGCGAAAATCAAGTCTGGAATTATGAGTATGAAGTCTGCAATCCGGCAGGCGCATAATATATAAGAAGAACAATTTGGAGCCCGGCCGGTCGCCGGGCTTTTTTTTGTTCTGTTGACAGATTCGATTATTTTGCTAAATTACCAATTATGAAGGAAGTTGCGAGATATTCCGGCTGTTTTGTGTGCGGCCAGGAAAACCATGTCGGTCTCAAAGCCAGATTTTTTTATGAAGGGGGAAAGGTTTCCACCGAATATACTGCCGAAAAGCGGTTCGAGGGTTATCACGGTGTC
Source organism: candidate division Zixibacteria bacterium HGW-Zixibacteria-1 (assembly GCA_002838945.1). Lineage (NCBI taxonomy): Bacteria > Pseudomonadati > Candidatus Zixiibacteriota > candidate division Zixibacteria bacterium HGW-Zixibacteria-1. Next base: position 170,666 of record PGXB01000002.1, on the reverse strand, counting down.
TTTCACGGAGGGATCACGGCGACGCTTCTTGACGAGGTTATGATCAAGGCCCTTCTGGCCCGGGATATATATGCCATGACGGTCGAGTTGACGGTGCGCTTTCACAAACCGGTAAGTACAGGCCAGAGGCTGTCTCTGACCGGATCACTCGATCAACAGAAGGGGCGATTGTTTATGACAACAGGCGAAGTTACCAATGATGCCGGAGAATTGGTGGCTTCGGCAACCGGTAAATATCTTGAGGTCAGGACCGAATTAAAAGATAAGTTGTTGGAATCGCTTGAATTCTAAACAAACCTGGCGGATAATCGTCATATTATTGACAAAATACCGCTAAATTGAAATAGATTAGATATTTATGCGTATAATCCACTGTAAAGACAGAAAATCAAATACTTATATCATGGCCTTATAAAGGGGTTACAGCAATGAATAAATCAGCCATTATCCTGGCGACCGTCATACTGTGTTTTACCTTTGGCAGCGCATTCGCAGTTGATTTGTATCTTTTGAACATTAATAGTCCGGATGACCTGAAGACCGCGCTTTCAGTCGTCGATCATGCCCGGGGAAAACTCGGGGATGATTTTATCGTGGAACTGGATAGCGCCGGATACGACCGGCTGACGGCCGCCGGGCTTGTGCCCAGACGGATCGCAGAGGACATTAATCCTGAGCGCATTTATATTTTGTCGCCTGAGTCGGAACGCGCACAAAAAAGTATCATTGACTTCCAGCCGCTGGCTTCCGACAAAGATGTTGCCCTGGTCGAGCTTGAGGTCAGCAGTGTCGATGTGGCCAGAAAAAGCGGCTATATGGCGGTTCGGTTGAGCGGCCTTGAGACGCCCCTGTTTTATAATCCGCCGATAGTCGCCGCCGTGTCGGATGATTTCTATCCGCTTGACTCGATGGCCGATCATGTCAGCCAGGATTCGCTATATAGTTATGATACCCGTTTGGAGCAATTTTATACGCGCTATTATTCCACCGATTCCATTCTTGCGGCCCGCGACTGGATTATGGATAAATTTATTGAATTCGGATACAATGAAGTCGGTGTCAATGTGGGCATTGATACCTTTTATTATTATGGTTATCCGTGCCACAATGTCATTTGTTTCAAAGAGGGGACGACCGAGCCTAATAAGGTTATTGTCATCGGCGGCCATTATGATTCCTACAATGGAGAGACCAGCCCGCTGCTTTATGCACCGGGGGCCGATGATAATGCCAGCGGAACGGCGGTGGCCATGGAACTGGCCCGAATATATAAAAATGTTCAGACAAAGAAATCGATTATGTTCGTGGCTTTTTCAGCCGAGGAGGTCGGGCTTGTCGGCTCCGATTACCTGGCTAACAAATTGTATTATCAGGGCACTGATGTGGAATGCATGCTCAATTTCGACATGGTGGCATACAATCCGGATACAATAAATAATCTTACACTTTTCAACGGCACCTCTCCGGTTTATTCATATGTTATGCGGGATGCCGCTCACCGGGTCACCCCGCTTCTCCCGGCCCTGCAGGGTTCCAGCGGCGGTTCGGATCATGCTTCTTTCGCAAATTACGATTTTCTTGTTTCCTATGCCCAGGAAGGGGATTTTAACACCCCCGGCTGGCACACCAATATTGATATCTCCTCGCGTCTTAATTTCCCCTATTTCGAGCAGGTTGTACGGATGGCGGCGGCCGCGGTCGGGCATATCGATGTGGCGGCAGGGGCAACGCCGATAAACGCAGTGTATGATGCGGGAGACGGGCAAGGTTTACGGCTTGTCTGGAATAATTGCATTCCCAATTACACTTATAAGGTATTGATGGGATCGGAGTCGCAGATTTATACCGACACGCTGGATGTTACGCCCGGCGATTGCTTCTATGATGTGAGCGGCCTCATGACGGGGCAGACCTATTATTTTGCCATGCTGGCGGTAAATGAGGATGGTATCGGGCCGCTTTACATGATCGAAAACAGCGGTGTTTCTTATGTCGAACCGCGGATGCCGCAGGATGTTGCGCTGGAGCCGGAATATCAAAAATTGTTTATATCATGGGCCCCCAACATGGAACTGGATCTGGATCATTATCGTCTTCTCCGAAGACCGCAGGGCGGACAGTGGTCGGTCATTTCCGATGATCTTAGCGACACCCAGTATGAGGATCTGACGGCTCAGGCCCATGTGGTTTATGAGTATCGTCTCCTGGCCATAGATCAGGACATGATAATGTCGGACAGTTCATCGATTGTAACCGGGATGGCGGCGACGTTTGATTATCCGCTGTTGTTTGTAGACGAGACCGTATCCGGCGGCATAAATCCCTCGGAGGTAGCCCAGGCGGCCTTTTATGACAGTATCTTCGGCGATCTGCCGTATGAAACATATGCCGTCAGCACCGATCCTGACCGGATCAACCGCATGGAAGCCGGGCAGTACAAAAACATTTTATGGTTTGATGATGACCTTTCGGTAAAGCGGTTTGCGAGTTCGGAGGATACGATCAGCTGGTTCCTTGATTTTAATACCAACTTCTGTCTGGCCGGATGGCAGACCATTTATTATCTGACGGGCGGGACCTATACCTCGCCCGGGGATTTTGCTTATGACGATCTGAGGATATCGCAGGTCGATATCAACACCAATTTTGATTTTACGGGGGCAACCGGGCAGAACGGCTGGCCGAATCTTCAAACCAGGAACTCGACCTTCGGCGGCCTGCTTCCCAGTATCACCATCATGGAGCCGGCTCCCGGCGGAGAAGTTATTCTGACATATAACTCCAGTTCGTCCGATCCCAATTTTGACGGCCACCCGGTGGGTATCATCTATGATTCCGGAAGCGGCAAGCGAATTGCGCTCGGTTTTCCGATTTATCATCTGACCGAGAGCAGTGCGGCCGCACTGATGGCGAAAATTGCGGAGTATTTCGGAATCGAGGCGGTTATTCATTATGGTGACGCCACCGGGGATGACAAGGTCAACCTGCTGGATATCCTTTATATTATCAATTATTTGTATCATGCAGGCCCTCCACCGCCGTATCAAAACCTGGCTGATGTCGATGGAAGCTGCAATATCACTTTGCTCGATGTAACCTATCTGATAAACTACCTGTATCGGGGCGGCGCTCAACCTCTGCCCGGATGTGTCGAATAGGAATATTATGATTTTAAGACAGTTATTTTTTCTGATTATTTGCTGTGTCCTGATCCTGCCGGCGATTGCCTCGGGTATCAGCTTAAAGGAATTGGGTCGTTTTGCGGTTGGTGATGACGACCATGTCTTTGGGCAGTCATCGGGTAATATAATTGTTACCGATGGTTCCTCGATAAAATTCCATGATCGCCGCTGGAAGGTAAGAAGTACTGTCAAGCTTGACAGCGGCCAATCGGCCATCGTGGCTGAAAACGGCCTCTATTATGCCATTGTAGAAGCGCGACAGGAGCCGGATTCCAATGCCGTCGGAGGCATTGTGAATGTTTATGATCTTCGACAGACGCCCCTCTGGGGAGCCTTTGATATGCGAAAAGGCGATCATTACCTGTCGCCATCGGGTGACTATATCGTGACCGTCACCGGCACGCCCGGCTGGCTGGATTATGAGGTTCATATTTATCACAAGAACCATCCTCCGGTTGATTACAAAATTGAGTTTTTCGAGGATTTATATTTTTCGGATAATGGTGAGTTCTTTCTGGTTGATTGCGGCCTGAAGGGCGGGCGCCTTATCAATTCCAGCGGTGAACTGGTGGACAGTACCGGTGTTTTTCAGGGCTGCGCCTTTTCAGAAAAGGGAGAGCTTTTCGCTTTGTATGATAAAGGCATTATTAATGTTTATAAGGGCAGGAAATTGTATGCCGATCATGATTTTCAGCAGTTGCTTATCAAGAGAATGGTCGTCCGAAAAGAGGTGAATCTTCTGGTGTCGGCTTTTCATGATATGATCGTGGTTAATCGTCTCGACAACGGGGAGAATCTGTGGCGGTACAATACCGAAAAGGAGAACGGTCGTTTTGTCTCTATGGATGTTTCGCCCGACAATAAGTTTGTCGCCTGCGGAGTAGATGTCAATGTCGGAAGAAAAGTGGTCAAAGAGAAAAGACATGTTCAGGGTTTTCTTTATGTCTATGACATCGGGGGACAGGTGGTTGAGATGAAAGAATTCAGATACACGACCTATATTGAGGGGACCCCGGAAGTCAGTTTCGGTCCTGACGGGCGGACGATTTTTGTACGCACCAGCGGATTGATTTATGTTATCGGCGTGTTTTAATTAATGAATTTCGTTGCATAATATATATTTAATTTTAAGCCGGCCGTTCAGCCGGCTTTTATTTTTGCCCTATATTTTGACGTAATCCATTGATTATTATTCGCTTAACGATCGGATGAGTAATTTGGCCCCATCCGGCATTATGCTTGCTGATTATTTTGCCAAAGCAACAAACCGAGGTAATTTATGAAGCCAGCCCTGAAGATTGTCAAACTGACCGATATTGTTCCGCTCATGGAAGCCGATTCGGCGAAAGTCGAATATCTGAAGCGTATTATTAAGAGTACCGGGACCATCCGACATCCTCTTGCCCTGGCGGCTTTACCCGGGAATAAATTCATCCTGCTTGAAGATGCCTCGGTCCTGGAAGCGATCCATAGTCTTAGAATCAATTATATTCCGGCCCAGGTGATAAAGTGCCGCGATACGCTGAAGTTTAATGCCGGCCTCACCGCGGGAAAAGTGGTCCTGTCGGATGTAAGGTTGTTTTCGGATATGTTTCCCCGCGCGCTGCATACGGCCGATAAGGAAATCTCCGGTTTTTGTGACGCCGCCAGAGTGAGAATCAACAGGAAAGATGATGCCGGTGTAATAGTATACTTTTTCAGAAATAAGGCGGGACAACTTCCGCCGGCCCTGTTTACATTTCTCAAATATCTGCGGGGGCACTGGAGCTTTTGCAGTGGTCTGATGCCGGGGAGAATAAGGGCCTTTAATGTCAAATGCGGAACGGATAACTGGCTTCTGAGTATTGACGACCTGTCGATAAAAGATATTCTTTACGCCGCTCAAAATGAACTGTTGTTTCCTCCGGGTCTGCTCAAGTTTAACTTCGGCAATCGGATAATCGGCATCGAGTACCCGGTCGATGTCCTGAATGAAAATGTCCCGGTCGGCCAGAAGGAGCAGTTCCTTCATGATCTGGTCAATCTTCGATTAAATTCCGGATTTTCGGATTTCATAAAAAACGGTGTCTATCTTCTGAATTATTAAACCGCCGGCAAAAAGTAGTTGTATCGCTTACTGCGGGCATATAGATTATGCCCGTGATACTGGTGATCAATAATTCAATATGCCTTCAATGCGGCGGCTGTGTTCCTCTCTGCCCGGAGGATGCCTTATTCCTGACATTCGATCATCTCAAGTACGATACCGATCTGTGCACGCTATGTGGAATCTGTATCCGGTTCTGCCCGGTTGCCGCCATCTCCGAGGAGGACCGAATTGCGATATGATGCCGTGGTAGTCGGCGCCGGCCCGGCGGGATCGATGGCTGCCTATGAAATCGCGTCGGCCGGTCATTCGGTCCTGATGCTCGAGAAACATAGTCGTCCGGGAATTCCGGTCTGCTGTGCCGAAGGAGTGGGAAGTCGCGGTCTCGATAAATTAATCAAGCCCAGACCGGAATGGATCTCCGCTGTTATAAACAGGGTCAGAGTAATCGCGCCGGATGGTTCTCATACGACCGTGACTCTTTCGGGAGGAGGATATGTCCTTGACCGGAAGAAATTCGACTATGACCTGGCCGGCCGGGCAGTCGAGGCCGGAGGCCGCCTTGAGTGCGGGACCATCGGCCTGAATTTGACGGGGCATAATAATCATTTTGATACGATCAATATTCAGCGTTCCTCAGGAGGCAGCGAGAAGATCGAGGCCCGAATATTCATTGCCGCTGACGGTGTCGAATCAAGAATCGCCCGGATGGCCGGAATGGATACCTTGGTCGAACTTGATGAAGTGGAAACCCTTCTGGAATATCGTCTCGAAAACATTACTGTCTCCCCGGATTTGATCGAGTTTTATGTGGGCAACAAGGTGGCTCCCAAAGGGTACCTCTGGGTTTTCCCCAAGTCCGGGAGTTCGGCCAATATCGGCATTGGAATTATTACCGACGGTGCACGGGGCGACGATGCCATGCGTCTGCTCGACACTTTCGTCGATCAGCATTATCCCGGTGGCGTCGTCACTGAGAAAATGGGCGGACTGACGCCCAAGTACCGGAGCAAGGGCCAGTTTCGACTGGGCAACCTTCTGGTTGCAGGTGATGCCGCCCGGGCGCTGGATTCACTGACTGGCGCCGGTATTGTCAATGCCATGATGTCCGGCCGTTATGCAGGATTGGCGGCGGTGGAATATTTATCGGGCCGGATCGGCCATATCGATGACATCGACAGGTTTTATCCGGGCTGTTTTCTCGAAGAAAAAGATGAGGAATTGTCGAGGTATCGGCGGCTGAAAAATATGTACACACGCCTTGAGGACGATGACTTTATTGACATCGTCAAGGCGTTGAAAATTCATTTTGCGGAAAATTCTACTGATGGGATAAATGCCGGCAAGCTGCTGGCCAGGATAATTAAAACCCGGCCTCGTCTGATCCGGCTGGTCAGGTATATTTTATGAGTTACCGGATTTTAGCTGGTAAGCCGGGTGACCATGGCCATCAGTCTGGATTTATCGCGGGCGGCTTTTTTCTTATGAATAATATTTTTATGAGCGGCCTTATCGATAACGCAGACGACATCAGAAATCATTTTTTCCGCTTCGGCGCGAGTCTGGCAGCTGCGAATCGCCTTAACCGATTTCTTCATATTGGAACGGAGGGCACGATTGCGCTCCCTGGCCAGGGCCGATGTTTTAATCCGTTTCTTACAGGACTTATGATGCGGCAATTTTTTCCCTTTCAACCTTATGTTTTTTTTAGCCTTTTAATATATAGATAATTTATATTTTGTCAATGGATAATAATACCGGTAAATCAATTGCCTCCACGGCCGGAACCGTTTCGGCGGCCACGGCGGTTTCCCGAATTCTGGGGCTGGTCAGGGAACAGGTCGTCGCCTTTTTCTTCGGGGCCGGTATGGCCACCGATGCCTTTGTGGCCGCTTTCCGCATACCCAATTTGCTTCGCGACCTGTTTGCGGAGGGGGCGCTTTCTTCGGCTTTTGTTCCGGTTTTTAAGGAGAAGATAGTCAAGAACGGCCAGGCGGAAGCGTTTCGGTTGGCCAATCTGACCATTTCGGCCCTGCTTCTGATTGTCGGCGCAGTTGTAGCCATTGGTATAATTGCAACTCCTGCAATAGTATACGCTTCAGCGAAGGGGTTCACGGCAGATCCAGCCAAGTTTGCTCTGACCGTCAACCTGACAAGGATAATGTTCATTTATCTCCTGATGGTATCCATCTCGGCGGTCCTGATGGGTATTCTTAATTCTGTCGGCCGTTTCGGGATACCGGCCCTGTCGCCCGCTCTTTTTAATATCGGCATGATTTTGGCCCCGCTGTTGTTAAATGAGTATTTCGACGTCCCCATTTATACGCTGGCGCTGGGCGTGATAGTTGGCGGAATCGGGCAACTGGTTTTTCAGATCCCGTCACTGCTTAGAATAGGCTTTCGCTTCAAATTTATGCTCGATTTTGCCGACTCCGGAATCCGAAGGATAATCCGTCTGATTTCCCCGATGGTTCTGGGATTGTCGGCTTCAAGGCTGAATATTCTGATCAGTACACTGCTGGCCTCGCTTTTGATGGAGGGGGCGATGTCCTATTTGAACTATGCCTATCGGCTGATGCATTTTCCCCTGGGAGTTTTTGGTGTGGCGCTCGGAACGGTCACACTGCCGAAGGTCTCCGATGATGCGGCGCGCAATGATACGGCGCAGCTTGTCAGGACTTTCAAGGAAGCAATCGGGCTGACCATGTTTCTGGTGATTCCTTCGGCGGCCTATCTGGCGGGGTTCAGCGATGATCTGGTTCGGCTCATTTATCAGCGGGGGGCATTCGGACCGGAAGCCACCGCTCATACCGCCAGGGCGCTATATTTTTACGCTTTCGGACTGGTCGGTTTTGCGGGGGTTCGGGTGGCGGCCCCGGTATTCTATGCCCTCGATGACGCCAGACGGCCGATGTTCTATTCGATAATTTCCGTGGCGGCCAACATAGTCTTGAATTTTGCTTTTATACCATTGTGGGGATTTGCCGGGCTGGCGGCGGCCAATTCGGTGGCCGGTTTGATGAATCTTTTCCTGCTGGTATTCAATATGAAAAAGAAGATTACCGGAATCAACTATTTATATTTTATGATTCCGACCATAAAAATTATCTTGGGTTCTGTCGCCGCAGTGATTATAATGAAGGCGATAAATATTGACTATTTTATATCATCTGGAAATCTCATCGGGAAAATTTTGAATGTCGGACTGCAGATAACCGGCATGAGCGTGATCTATATCGTTCTCATGTTGCTGCTGAGAGTCGATGAAGTCAAGAGACTATTGGCGGTGTTGCACTTGAAGAAATAATCAAAAAGTCGGGGCCCGGTTGGCGAGAAAAAATCCGGCCATAATTGCACTGGTTGCAGTGGTCTCCGGGATAGTCTTTGCCGACACCTTTGAAATCGCATCCTGGATATTTTTATTGGCGGCGTTATCCCTGTTGCCGTTGCTGGTCTTTTATCATACCTCGCGGAAATTTTTGGCCGCAGGCGCGGCCGGTCTGGGAGTGCTGCTTTTATTCTCCGCCTATAATTACACCTTTCGGATGAAGACGTTTCCGCCCGGGCATGTCATTCATTACGCCGAAATAGATAAAATCTGCACCATTTACGGAGAGGTCGACGATTGGCCGGTGATTTCGGAAAACCGAACCGGCATTTTTGTGGCGGTCGATTCGATCGAATGTGAAGGGAGAAGAGAACGATCATTGGGGCGGTTGTTGCTTAGAATCAACACGGAGACAACGGTCATAAATTATGGGGACCGGATATTTTTCAATGCGGTCATTTACCCGGTCAGGGACGGGAAAAATCCGGTCGGATTCGATTATAAAAGATATCTGAATCTCAGAAGTGTTTTCGGAACCTGCTACCTGCCCAATCAATACACCATACAGATCGATCCGGCGGGGCAGGGGGATGTCTTTACGCTGATCGATCGAATGCGTCGCTTTATCCTTGAAACATTCCGGGAATCACTGGGCCGGGATGCTTCGGCCATGTCGGCCGGTTTTCTTATTGGATATACCCGGGATATCTCGACGGAAGTTTACGGTTACTTCCGGGACAGCGGCACTTTGCATCTTCTGGCGGTATCGGGATCGAATGTGGGACTGGTGGCGGTGTTGTTTGTCTTTCTGTTGCGGGCGTCTTCGATGAAACTTCCGGCTAGAACCTTATTATTGCTGCTGATTATTATTGTGTTCTCGTTTCTGGCTTATAACCAGCCATCGGTGGTCCGTGCGTCGGTCATGGCCTCGCTGGTGCTGATCGGGCGGGCGCTTCAGCGAAGGGTGGATCTCAATAATATAATAGCCTCAGCGGCCCTGATTATTCTGTTGTTTAAACCCGGCGATCTTTTCGATATCGGTTTCCAGCTTTCGTTTGTGACGGCCTGGGGGCTGATATTTTTTGTGCCCAGGCTGACGGTGCCATTCAAGGATTATAAGACAAGGTGGTACTATAAATACATGATATTCCCGCTGATTGTCTGCATTACGGCGCAGCTGGTTTCATTACCCATGTGTGCCTTTTATTTCCAACGATTGCCGATGATATCGTTTCTTTCGAATCTGGTCATTGTCCCTCTGGTAAGCGTGATTGTAATCGCGGAGATTATTCTCATATTGGCATATCTCCTATTGCCTTATGCCGGGCTTATGGTGGGGGCGTTGCTTGATCCGTTGATAAGGTTCACGCTGATGCTGCTTCGTTTTTTCGGAACCGGCGATGTCGGTTTTGTTTTCAAATATAATCTGCCAGGGGCCATGCTAATTTTGTATTATATGTTTCTACTTGTCTTCGTGTCCGCATTATTTTCTCGATTGTACCGTCGTATGATAGTTCTTCTTGTACTGTTGACGGCCAATGTGATTCTCGTGATGGGCCTAATCGGCAACGACAAATCGCCGCGTCTCGATATCTTCTCTGTCCCCGGGGGAATTGCGGCAGTAAGTCAAATCGGGCCGGCGCATTTGATTTTGAGTGATTTAGCTGTAAAGGATTACCTTATTGCCGAAAAAATGATCGCACCGTTTCTGGACAGCAGATCGATCAAACCCGATAAGATATTCATCCTTTCGGCCGATTACCACAGCCTGAAAGAAGCTTACTCTTTAATGAATAAATATGATTCTCTTTCGGCATTTGCGCCGGCCAGCGCCCGCGGTTCCATGAATGATATTATCGGCCCGGGCCGAACACCCTTTGATTCGGGGAGAATTATTTATTATGACGAGGCGGCCTATCCAATCGGCCGGGAAAACTATGAGTCGGCGGTCCGCGGACGATCCATGATATACAGATTTGATTCTTCCAGCATTATTTTCGCAGGGAACCACAGTGATCCTGATTGGCTGGCAGGGGTGATTGATGAAGGCGGCGATTTATGGGTCGTGGTGAAGGCAAGAGTGGATGTTGAGGATTTGAACAGGCTGTCAGTGGTCACTTCTGGGAAAATACAACTTATTATATGTAACCGGCTTACCCCGAAAGCAAGACAATTTGTCAAAGAGCGGATGCATATTTGCAGTGACTTCCCCGAACTGATTGAGACTTCGCAGGTTGGCGCAGTCGAGCTGGTGGTGGTCAACGGGCGGGTTGAAATCAGGAATAAAAAAATCCGCATAATTGACGGTTAAGATTAGACCGCAATTTCCCGATAAAATTAAAGAAATACAAGAATTACAGGGATTTCCCGGTTCGCATCCGGGATAGATGAAGATATGCTATGAGTTTAACTGGGAATCTAAAAACGGTATCCTTTTCGGATATTCTGCAATTACTGGCGACCGGTAAGAAAACCGGAATATTGCAGGTCATGACAAAAGCGCGTCAGAAGGAGATTGCCTTCAAGGACGGCAATATTGTCCATGCCTCATCAATAAACTCCAGCGAGGATTTGCTGGGGAATCTCTTATTGAAACGAGGCAAGATCTCCAAGTCGGACCTGGAAAAGGCCATCACGCTGCACAAACAGACAGGACGCCAGCTTGGAACGACTCTGGTCGATATGGATCTCTTCGACAAGGAAGAAATTCTCGACTGCCTTAAGATGCAGATTGAGGAAATCGTGTATAATCTTTTCAGCTGGCAGGAGGGGGATTTCAAGTTTCTTGAAAATGCCCAGCCCAAACGAATCCTTCTGCCGATCGAACTGAGCACCATGAATGTCATCATGGAAGGGACGCGCCGTATCGATGAATGGGTCGAGATTCAGAAGATTCTTCCGCCCGACGACGTCAAGCTGCGATTGTCGCCGTCTCCGAAGACGAAAAAGGATGAAGTCCGAATCACGCTCGACGAATTCAAAATTCTCTCTCTTATTAACGGTGATCGAACCCTGCCCGATATCATTGAGATCTCGCCGATCGGCGAGTTTGTTACCTGCCGGGCGATGTATAAGCTGATTTTGGGCGGGTTGGTGCAGTCGGCCGGAAAATTGACTGCTGAAAATCAGGTGGTCGAGAACGAGGAAGAAGTCATCCTGTCCATCCTGTTTTCACTTTATAACAGTTGTTTTTACCGGATTCGCTCCATAGTCGAAGAAATCGTCGGCGAGCAGAATCCCATGTTTAACAAGTATCTGTCGAGTTTCCGCAACGGTTTCCTGATGTATTTCCCGGGATTCGATCCGGGTGCCGATTTGACCCCGCCTTTTGATAAATTTTACATGGAGATTCTTAAAATACCGGCGCCGGTCAGGATGCATGTCGTTATGAGCGCACTGGAAAATATGCTCAGTAATCAGCTCGAATATGTATTCTATTTCCTTGGCGTGGGCGTCTACCGCCGGACCGCGGGCCAGATCAAGAAAGAGATTACCGCGCCGATGGCCATGAGACGCGAACTTGTCAAGAGATATAAAATTGGCGATAATCTTATAAACTCAGTGAAAAAAGCTGACCGGGTCGTAAAGCTGGTGAAAGGTGCATCATGATAAAAAAACTATTAAACATTATATATTTATTTATCATATTGGGGATTATGACAACAAGCCCGGCTTATGCCTCATTCAGCCCCAATGCGATTTATTCCACCACGGCGATGATCAATATCGTGGTGCTGGTTTGCGCCGCCGTCTGCCTTGCCTGGGCGCTTAAGATTCTCACCCTGGTTAAGGGCGGCTTGATTTCGAAAAGCTGGCAGATGTTTGTCATCGGATTTTGCTTTTTAATAGCTGCCCAGTTGGCGGTTGTTGGAGAAAAAGTCGGCCTGATTATGATGCCGACCTATATCTCGACCGCTTTATATCTATTAATGACAATAACTTGGTTGGCGGGACTGTATCAAACACGAAAAGTGTTGGGATGATTTTATTTGATTGACATAAGTTATATTGGGAGTTATAATTATAAATTATATAAAATGACTCATATTAATTCTATGAATATCAATGGCTTGTCAACCATAATGGAGCTTAAATCATGGCTCAGGTAACGGAACTGGACGATAGAATAGCCAAATGCAACAAGATTCTGAATGAGAATCCCAATTCTCAGATTTTTGCGGCATTGGCTGAAGCTTATAGAAAGAAGGGCGAGATTGATAAAGCCTTTCGAATATGCCAGACCGGGTTGAAGATTCATCCGGGTTATGGATCGGCCCATATGGTGATGGCGAAGATCAATTTTGATAAGGGCCTCTTTGACTGGGCCGAGATGGAAATACAAAAGGCGGTCGAACTGGACGGCACCAGTCACGCCACCGAACTGGCCCTGGCCGAAATCCATATCCATCGCGGCGAATTCGCCAAAGCGGCCAAAATATTGAATAAGCTTCTGGAGTCGGATCCGGGTAACAAGCATGTTCAAAAACTACTGGATCTGACCAAAAAGCTGCCCCTCGAATCTCCGATCAGGGCTTATGAAGAATCCCCTGTCCCTCGGGCTGTCGCTTCGGAAGATGACGGGCCGGAGCCGGCTCCACGGCCGGAAAGAAAGATCACGTATAAAGAGTTGCTGGACTTTGTCGCCGGGGTGGCCGGGGTTAACGGTGTTTTGCTGATAAATCGCGAGGGTTTGGTGGCGGATCAGCGATGGGATGAGCCGGGGTCGCCGGAATTGTATGGGGCGGTGGCCCGGGATATCGAAAAGACGATTCAATCTCAAATTGAGATATCGGACTTTGGTGAATATGAGAATATTCTGCTCGAAGCGGATGATTTGATATTGAAGTTAATACCTTTGCACGGTAACCTTTTGCTTATAAAAGCCAATAAACAGATTAATCTGGGAACACTCAGGTTGAGGCTGCCGAAGCTTTTGAGCAGATTGGAACATGATCTTAGCTGATAGGTTTAATTATGATTGGAAACAAAAAATTTGCTCAGGTCATACTGTTTTCGGCGTTGCTGATTGTAGTACCGATGTTTTATTTCCCGGCAAGATTCGGCATGGAACTGGCGACCGGTTCATTTGCATATTCCATGTTTGAGGTCGTTTTCTACGGTTTCCTGTTTTATATCTTTCGTCCCGGATCATCGCTTCTGCAGCTCTTTGCAGGCGCGGGTCTGACATTTTTATATCGCATCGTAATGGGAACAATATTGGGAGTATTTCTATCGATATTCTACTCTATGGATTTCTCGGTATCGCTGGCCCTGGGAGTTTCCCGCTATTTACCGGCGATAGTACTGCACGTTCTGGCTGCGCCATTTGTTATGAGGCCGTTCTTTCTGGCCATTGCCGATGAACCGGCATATTCCCCGCGGCGTCGTCCCGTGGCCGGCCGGCCGGCCGCCGGCAATCGGGAGAATGATGTTATTACCCAGCCGTACCTTCCCAGATCCGAAGGCCGTCCGACAGTCGATTCATCTGAGCGTGTAACCGAAGCAAAAGGCGGGACAGTCATGTTAGGAGAAAGCGATGGTTTCCACCGCGCGGTTCGATACATCGGCGAACATCATGCGGTATTACTCGCGGCGGTGGTCGATTTCGAAGGGCTGACGATGGCGACGTTTCAGCGGGACGGATGCGACCCCGAGTTGTGGGCGCCGTATTCGCTGCTGTTTCGAGAAGCCAACGACAGATTACTGAAGAAAATTAATGACGACAACGGAGTCGGGCGGCTGGATTTGATATTCGGTCCGCGCCGGCTTGTCATAGTAAATGTGGATAGTGTCAATCTGCTGGTTCTGTTCCGGCATGAGGATGATGAATTGCTCGGTATCAGAATTATGCAGGCGGCCGATATGATCAGGAAATATGTGTCCGAACGCTACGGCCATCTGAAGCCGTCAAGTACGGAGGAAAGATATGTATCAAATTCTTGAAGAACTCAATAAAACCAGTGGAATTACCGGCTCGATGATTGTCGGTGATGACGGTATTGTCATTGCGTCCGACCTCCATACTTCCTTCGAAGAGGATACCATTGGAGCACTGGCGGCATCAATTACCAGCAACATACAGAAGTCGATGGACCGATTGCAGCAGGCTGCATTATCGCAGGTTACAATTGAGGCCGGTTCGGGCAAACTCTTTTTCTCACATGCCGGGATCGGCATCCTTGTCGTGACCGCCGAGCCGGATGTGAACATCGGCTTGATTCGCCTGGAGATTAAGAACGCAGTCGGCAAGATAAACAGCAATAACTAATAAAGGGAATTATGGTTTCTATAAATTACGCAACCAGGGAAGTGACCTGTAAAATTGTCTATTACGGGCCGGGTTTGTCCGGCAAGACGACAAATTTGCAGTACATTCATGATAAAGTTCCCGGCGATACGCGGGGAAAGCTGATCTCCCTGGCCACGGAAGCGGACAGAACCCTTTATTTTGATTTTCTGCCTATTAATATAGGTAAAATCAGCGGTCTGACCGCCAAGTTCCAGTTGTATACCGTTCCGGGCCAGGTGTATTACAATGCTACCAGGAAGCTGGTGTTGCGCGGCGCCGACGGGCTAGTCTTTGTCGCCGACAGCCAGCCGGATAAAATGGATGAGAATATCGAATCTATCAATAACATGAAAGAAAATTTGGCTGAATACGGATATGATATCAATGAGATGCCGATCGTGATCCAGTACAACAAGCGCGACCTGCCCAATGTTCTGTCGGTGGCGGAACTTGAGGCCCAGCTGAATCCCTACGGCTGGAAATGTTTTGAAGGGGAAGCGGTCAACGGCCGGGGCGTTTTTGATACTCTTAAAATGAGCATAAAGCTGGTACTCGACAAGGCGCGCCGCGGGCAGTCATCTTCCGGCGCCAAGAAGGAAGCGGCGGCGGAACCGAAACATGCCGAGGTCAAAGCAGCGACGGCCGAACAGGCCGGGATGAAGGCTCCGACGGCCGGAACGGCCGTGGAGACAACGGCGAAAGTGGCTCCGGCGCCGATCGAGGATATGGATGCGGTCAGGGAGTCGGCTTATGATGTCGACAAGGAAGATACGGAAAACCCGTCCGCAGTCGAGGACGGAGAGATTGCCGATGTCGGTCAGACCGCTTTCGAGCACAGCGAAATCAACGGTGACGCGATGAATGGAGGTCATTCTCCGGTCGATCGAGCGCCCGCAACGAATGAGAAACCGGCTTCTCCCGTGGAGGAAAAAGTCATATCCGCAGGGAGCGACAGTTATCTTCAGGAGCCCGAACCTGAACCGGATAACTGGGGACAGGACCGCCCATTTCCGGGTTCGACTTCAAAATTGGGCCGGCGGGGGAGAAGGATCACGGTGTCCGATTTCCAGCGATCGACGAAGCCGGATGATGTTGAAGATTTTGAGGCGGATTCCGATGATGAATCGAGCGATGGCTACCAGGACTGGCACATGCCCACAATGGCGCCTTCGACACGCATCATTAAGAAAAAACGCGGTTTCTTCAAACGCCTGTTTGGAATAAAGTAGTAAAGGAGGTGGTGTCATGAACGAAGATAATCTGATTATTTACGAAGAAGAAATAGAGAAGATCGATCTCATACTGGCCAGAATGTTGAAGGGAGCCGAAGCGAAATGTGCCCTGCTGGTCGACAAGGACGGTCATCTGATCACCCGACAGGGTTTTACCCACTCGCTGGATACGACCGCGCTGGCGGCTCTACTGGCCGGTTCATTTGCCTCCACCAAGGAAATAGCCAGGCTGGTCGGCGAATCGGAATTTTCCGTCCTTTTCCATCAAGGGAAAAAGGACCACATACATATGTCCCTGGTCGGGGATCGTTCGATTCTGGCGGTTGTCTTTGATGATCGCACGACGATCGGAATGGTCCGGCTGTACGCCAAGGAAACCGCAACCGAGTTGGCCAAAATATTTATTTCATTAAAGGCCAAGGCCCATGATGAGGGGCCGGGATTGACCGATGAGTTTGCGGCCTCGGCCGGTGATAAACTGGATGATATTTTTCAAGACTGATCGTCCGTGTTTGCCTGTAAATCCGACTCCGGGGGATAAATTATAAAAATGCGTACCGCGGTATGAGTATGTCTACTGAATTGGGAGCAATGCTGGTCAAGGCCGGCAAGATATCCGACGAACAGCTTCAGAGGGCTCTGACCCTCGTTAAAGATAAAGACCAGAAGTTCGGCCAGGCACTGGTCACGATCGGTGCCGTGACTTCCGAAGACGAGTTGAGCGGTTTTATCGGAAAACAGCTCAATATGGGAACTTTGAGGCTTTCCGACGTCGAGCTTAATCCGGAAATAGTCAAGCTGATCCCGGTTGATATTGCGCGTAAATTCAACGTTATCGCTATCTCCAAGCTGAATAAAAATCTCATTGTCGCCATCTCCGATCCGAACAATATTTATGTTCTCGACGCCATCAAATTTATCACCGGCTGTTCCATTCAACCGGTCATTTCTCCTGAGAAATCAATCGAGAAGGCCATTGAGACTTATTATCGCGATGACAGCGCTTTCTCGACCATAATCAAGGGTCTCGAAGACGATATGAGCCTGGAACTGGTCGAAACCGAGGAAGGGTTGTCCGAGGCCGATCTGCAGTCGGCCATCCAGGATAAGCCGCTGGTCAAGCTGGTCGATTCGATTATTGCCGATGCGATTCGAAGCGGAGCCTCGGATATTCACTTCGAAACCTATGAGAAACGTATCCGGGTTCGTTACCGCATAGACGGTGATTTGCGCGAGATGCCGCCGCTTCCGTTTAAATATCGGGCGGCCATTGTTTCGCGACTGAAGGTTATGGCGGATCTTGATATTTCGGAGAGAAGGCTGCCTCAGGATGGTCGAATAAAAGTTAAAATCGGGGATCGAACAGTCGATTTGCGTGTCTCGGTGCTGCCCACCATTTTCGGCGAAAAGGTGGTTATGCGAATTCTCGATCCCAAGGCGCTAATGGTGGATATGACCAAACTGGGCTTTGTGGCGGACTCGTTGAAGCGTTTTGACGATGCCATTCACCTTCCTTACGGCATCATCCTGGTAACCGGGCCGACCGGTTCGGGTAAAACAACGACGCTGTATTCGGCCCTGAAACAGATTAACACGATCGATGTCAACATCATGACAGCCGAGGACCCGGTCGAGTTCAATTTCGAAGGTATCAACCAGGTGGCGGTGAAAACAGATATCGGGTTGACCTTCGCGGCCGCCCTGAGGTCTTTTCTGCGTCAGGACCCTGATATTATCATGGTCGGTGAGATTCGAGACTCGGAAACGGCGGAGATCGCCATTCGTTCGGCGTTGACCGGTCACCTTGTTTTTTCCACCCTGCATACCAACGATGCGCCGTCATCGATTAATCGTTTGGTCGATATGGGTATTCCCAATTATCTCGTGGCCGGTGCCACCAGACTGATCATGGCCCAGCGAATGACCCGTAAAATCTGCAACGGCTGCCGGGAAGAATATAAACTGACCGATGAGCAGATCGAGGCCCTCCATGTTCCCGATGAACTGTTGAAGGATATCAAGGCCTTCCGGGGTAAGGGATGCAGTGAGTGCAACGGCTCCGGGCTTTCCGGGCGGGCCGGTATTTTTGAGGTTATGCCGATTACACGGGAAATTGAGCGGATGATTCTGGCCAATGCCCCCGAGAGTGAACTGCGCGATCAGGCCATAAAAGAGGGCATGCTGACTTTGCGGATGGCCGCAGTGGCTAAAATGAAGTTGGGTAGTATTTCGATTGAGGAAGTTTTTGCGGTAACTTCCTGATATTCCCCGGCGGCTTCGGCTGTATATCCTGAATTCCTTATAGTTCATAGAGTTAACTCCAAAAAGATATAAATTTAGTCTTCAAGATTATTCCATTTCTTCCGATATAGAATATGATGACTTATCTGAAGAAACACTTTTAGATATCGGGAGATATTATGGTTGGACTACGTCAGCTTCTGGAAGAAATGGTCAAAATGGACGCTTCCGATTTGCATATTACCGTCGGTTCTCCGCCTGTCTGCAGAGTGGATGGCAAGCTGGTGAGAATGCCTTATGATATATTAAACCCGGATGATACGAAAAAGCTGGCCTATTCAATAATGAATGAGAAGCAACGACTGAAATTCGAAACCAGTTCCGAGCTTGATCTGTCTTTCGGTATAGAACAGATGAGTCGTTTTCGGTGCAATGTTTTTATGCAGCGCGGCAACGTCGCCGTGGCCCTGCGCCAGATACCTTACAAAATACGTACCTTCGAAAGCCTCGGGTTGCCGAAGGTCATCGCCGAGATGGCCAAACTTCCGCGAGGTCTGGTTCTGGTAACCGGTCCGACCGGTTCGGGTAAATCGACAACGCTGGCGGCCATTATCGACAAGATTAACAGGGAGCGACAAGTCCATATTATTACGGTCGAGGATCCGATCGAGTATCTGCATCGTCATCAGCATTCGATCGTAAATCAACGCGAGGTATACAGCGACACGCAGTCGTTTTCATCGGCGCTGAAATATGCTCTGCGAGAGGATCCCGATGTGGTTCTGATCGGTGAGATGCGCGACCTCGAAACCATCGAATCGGCGCTTAATATCGCCGAGACGGGACATCTGGCCTTTGCGACACTGCACACCAACTCAACTTCGGAATCCATTAACCGCATCATTGACGTTTTTCCGACCAACCAGCAGGAGCAGGTTCGTATTTCGCTGTCATTCAGTTTACAGGCGGTGATTTCGCAGTGTTTGATTCCGAAAATCGGCGGCGGCCGCGTCATGTCGCTGGAAATAATGGTTTGCACCCCCGCCATAAGAGCATTAGTACGTGATGATAAAGTACACCAGTTATACAGCATGATACAGTCGGGCCAGAAATACGGCATGGCGACAATGAATCAGTCACTGGCCAATCTGTATAATTCCGGCAAAATCACCATCGGTGATGCCATGAGTTTCAGTTCCAATATTCAGGAACTGAATGAAATGTTATCGAGGACAAAATCACCGGCGATGGCTTAGGCCCGGTTTGCGAAGGGAGCAATTATGCCCGTCTTTGAATACAAAGGAAAAACCCTGGCAGGTTCCCCGGTACAGGGTGATCTCACTGCCAAGGATAGATCCGATCTTGAAAGAATTCTGCGCCGTAACCGAATCCTGGTAACGAGCATCCGTAAAAAACCGACCGAGCTAAAAATTAAAATCGGCACCGGGATAAAGAAAGTCGAGATATCAAGATTTACGCGCCAGTTTGCAACCATGATCGGCGCCGGTTTGCCTATGGTGCAGTGCCTTGACATTCTGGCGAACCAGATGGAAAACAAAGAGCTGTGCCGCATTATTTCGGATGTCAAGCAATCCGTCGAAGGCGGGTCGACCCTGTCCGAGGCGATGAGGAAGCATAAAAAGGTATTTGACGATTTGTATGTAAACATGGTGGAATCCGGTGAAATGGGCGGCGCCCTCGACACCATTCTGGTCCGTCTGGCCGTCTATCGTGAAAAATCGGATGCCCTGATCCGCAAGGTCAAAGGGGCCATGGTATATCCGTCGGTTATCGTGGTCGTAGCCACAGGCGTAACGATTGCCATGTTGACCTTTATCGTGCCGGTTTTTGCCAATATGTTCGGCAGTCTGGGCGCCGAATTGCCGAAGCCGACTCAGATAATTCTGGACATCAGTAATTTCCTGAGGTCTAATTTTCTCTTCCTGGCCATGGGTATTATTGGCGGCGCGATAGCCTTTGTATACTGGGTGAAGACGCCGGGCGGGAAAGCCACTTTTGACACATTCCTGATTAAGTCCCCGGTTTTTGGCAACCTCGTTCGAAAATCGGCGGTGGCCAGATTTACGCGGACGCTGGGAACGCTGCTTTCATCGGGCGTATCCATTCTCGACGCCCTCGACATCACGGCCAAGACGGCCGGGAACACGGTCATCTCCAATGCCATCAAAAAGTCGGTGCTTTCGATTGCCGAGGGCGATACGATCACGGCGCCATTGAAGGAATCCGGCGTATTTCCGCCGATGGTGACGCAAATGATTTCGGTCGGTGAAAAGACCGGCGGTCTTGACGACATGCTCCGGAAAATCGCCGATTTCTATGATGAGGAAGTCGATGAGGCGGTCAGCGCCCTGACTTCGCTGATCGAGCCGCTGATCATTGTCGTTATGGGTGTCGTAATCGGCGGTATGCTGGTGGCGATGTATCTGCCGATGTTCGATATTATTGGAAAGATATAAAAGGAACCGACAATATTAAGGGCGCCGGCATGGCGCCCTTTTATTTTGATATGGACAGCAGAACAATATCAATCAAAGCCGGGTGGCTGCTTTCGCTGAGGCTGGCAACCTATGTCCTGATATCGGGCGTGGTTATTTACTGGCTGCGTTACCCTAATTTCCTGAGTTTCCCGTTTTTCGCCTATTCGTTGCTGACATTGATGCTGCCCCTGATGTTCATTTTTAAGAGATATTTTGACCTGAAATTTCTTCAAAAGGCAATTCCAATCGTTCAGATTATTTCGGAAATTATTGTCGAAATCGGGATAATATATTTAACGGGGAATATCAGTTCCGGCTTCTCCGGCATATTCGTTCTGACAATCATTTCCGCGGCGCTGGTCACCAATCTGGCCGGGACCCTTGGGATCGCTTCACTGGTCTCACTGGCCTACGCCTTTATCGTTTGGTTCGGTCTGGCGGCCGGGAGCGGGCAAGGCTCATCGATAAAGGCCCTGGAGACAATATTTTCGACTGAAGATGCGGCCTTTTACAATATTTTTCTGCATATTCTGACTTTCTACCTGATTGCCTTTATTTCAGGATTTCTGGTGGAGCGACTGAAGCGTAAGGATCGCGAGCTGGCGGACACCTCGCTGGCGTTAAAGCAGGCCAAACTGGAAACCGACGATATTCTGAAGCACCTCAATTCCGGCCTGTTTACCATTAATCGCGACGGCCGGATTATATATTTCAACCGGACCGCCGAGGAAATCCTTGGCTATTATGAATCGGAGGCTAAAGGAAAGGATATCAGGGAGCTTTTTATCAGCAGGATGCCCCAGCTTGTTGAAATTCTTCTGGATGTATTGAATTCCCAGAAACAATCTCCCAGAAACGAGATAGAAATAACCAATCGGGAAGGTTTGAGAATTCCACTGGGCCTGTCGACCTCACTTCTTCTGGATACAAACCGGACCATTCGCGGCGTAATTGCCATTTTCCAGGACCTGACCGAGACGAAAAAACTTGAGGAAAAAATCCGGGCGGCCGATAAGCTGGCGGCGGTGGGGGAACTCTCGGCGGCAATAGCGCATGAAATCAGGAATCCGCTGGCCGCGATTTCGGGATCGGTGGAGGTTCTGAAAAGCGAAATGGATGTTACCGGAGAGAATCGCCGACTGCTTGATTTGATTCTGATCGAGTCCAATCGGCTTAATAATATCCTGACCGATTTCCTGCTGTATGCCCGCACCAAAAGGACGGTTTTCACCAGAGTCGAACTGTGCCATCTTATCAGCGAAGTTATCGATGTCGTGAAACATCATCCGGCTCACGCCGAAAATATTTCCCTGCGGATGACTTCCAACGAATCGGTCATTTATATATATGGAGATGATGACCAGATTAAGCAGATCCTGATAAATCTGGTCGTCAATGCTTTTGAAGCTCTGGAAAATATTCCGGGTGAGGTGACCATTTCACTGGAATCCAGCCGTGAAAATGGGGTGACGGTTTGTATTGCCGATGACGGTCCCGGTATCGAAAGGGATACCGCAGCCAAAATATTTGACCCATTCTATTCGACAAAAAAATACGGCACCGGGCTGGGGCTGTCCATTGTGCAGCGTCTGGCCAAAAACCTCGACATTGATCTTTCCTGTGAGTCGGAACCGGGCAAGGGAACCTCATTTATATTAAGATTCCATCAGGTTCCCGACAAGAAGCGATTTGATCCGGATTATTCAGCCGTAACCGCATGAAATCCAGCCTTTAAGCCATTTCAATCTAATTTGGCTTGATTTTCCATTTTCATTGTATAAATTAGAAAATCCTTAAAACTTGAAAGGCAGGTTTTTTGATATGCATTTAAGAAATTTGATAATTGCCCCGTTATTCCTGATCACTGTCATCTTTTTTATCAGCGGCTGTAAAGTCAGCTCGTTAACCCGCGATGAAATTGTGGCGAATGATTTCCCCATTGCAATCATTGATTCCGACACTCCGGTCCTGGCTTCCAGTCTATACTACCGTCTGGCAAACAGCGATCTTCTTGAAGACGGCGGGGATCTCGATTCCACGCACTATTTTGACACGCTGAATGCAATAATCTTTGACTCGCTGATATCACTGGAGGCGGGCCAGGTCGATCTCAAAGAAGATCCGGCACTTTATCGAAATTTCTTCATGCTATATAAGAATTTTTATTTGAAGTATCTTTATGAACGTTTGGTTTTGGATTCTATTCCCACCGATTCCTCGTTTATCATTGAATATTACAAATCGCACTCGGATGTTTTCTTTTACCGGGAGCAGGTTCGCGCCAAGCATTTGGTTGTCTCTGCCGAAGGGTTGAAATACGGCAAGGATTCATTGCAATATAAAGATTATTCTCTTGAGCAGCTTGATTCAGTTGCGCGCGCAAAAGTATATTCTTACAGGGCCCAGATCGATTCCGGGGCCGATCTGGGAAATCTTGCCTACGATCATTCGGTGCATCGCGAGTCGGGCAAAAAGCTGGGCGAGCTGGGGTATTTCTTCCGGCACACTTATAATGATGTCTTCGACAGCGTCGCCTTTACGCTTCCGGAGGGGACAATTTCGGATCCATTTAGGACACGGGACGGCTGGCATATTGTTGAGGTCATTGATCATATTGATTCGGGTCTGGCCGATTTGACGCCGGAGATATATGAGCAGGCCACCCAGGGTTATCTGGCCGAAAAATCCCGCGGTATATATGAGCATTTTATGGATTCAATTTTTGCGGCCGCAAAGATCGTTTATAATGATGCCGAATTAAGCGGAAATCTCCATGAGGTTCCTGATTCGATGTGGGCGGCGATAATTAACAATACCGACACGATTACATTTTATCGGCTTCCTGATTACCTTCACCAATACAAATCCTCGGTTGGGCGCGACAGTGTCGATTTGCCGCTGATTCATGATATGCTTACTTATCGATCCATCGAATATGTCCTGATGCAGGCGGGCGATAATCTGGGTTTTGGAAATGACCCCGAAGTTGTCAAAGAGAAACATAATATATATTCCAAATATGCCAAGGTTTTTGTCATGAAAGGGAGCCGGGACCCTGATTACCAACCCCCCGACAGCCTGATAGAACGATATTATGATGCGCATAAGGAGAAATATGTCGTCGAGAAGCCGATTTATGTCCAGCATATAATTGTCAACGATTCCTTATATGGCGAGTTTCTGCGGGATCAGGCGCTGTCGGGAATAGATTTCCTTGAACTGGCCAAGGAGAATTATCCCGGAGCCGAGGAGATCAGGGTAGCCGCGGCCGATTTGGGATATATTGGTCCGAACGAGATGCCGGAGGCGTTTTACAGCAGGGCCATCGCTACGCCGGTAAACGGGATTTCACATCCTGTCAAAACCGAGTATGGCTATCATATCATAAAAGTTATCGATAAGCTCTATAACCGTTCCATCGAGCAAATGCGCCCGACTATCATCAGTGCATTGGTGAAACAGCATGCCGAAGAGTTCCGTAAACAATGGAAGCAGGATATGTTCAAGCGGCATAAAATTGAATATTATCTGGAAAAAGTCAAAAAAATGGAGTTGGCGTCCAAGAATCGACGTTAGCCGAAATATTACGAGTGGATAACAGGGATTCCAAACATCTTCCCCTAAGAGGTGAGCTTCTCCGCAAGCTGACCCATCTCTGTGCCATCGTTATTCCCGGCGGATATTATTTTTTGGGAATGACGCGAGGCGAGTTTCTGGCGATTATGATCCCGATAGCGGTGATTATGATAATCATCGATATAAGCCGGCTGCGGGATTGGAAACTGTGGTATCTTGTCAGGAAATTGATCTCGCCGATGGTGCGTGCCTCCGAGACCAGCGGCGATTTTACGGGAGCCACCTATATTCTGACGACCGCCTGTCTGACAGTGGCGCTTTTTTCAAAACCGGTAGCAGTTGCGGCCCTGGCTTTTATTGTAGTCGGCGACCCGGCTTCAGCGTTGATTGGACGCCGCTATGGAAAGCATCGGTTCCGCACCAAATCTCTCGAGGGATCGACTGCTTTTCTAATTCCCGCCCTGATGGTAGGCGTATTTTCGCCGGAACTGCCGCTGGCCGTTGGTTTGCTGGGAGCGGTTGTGGCCACCGTGACCGAGGCGGTCTCTTTCACTGTTGACGACAATACGACGGTCCCGCTGATATCGGGGCTTTTTATGACCCTGATGCTAAAAATATTCTTCAGTTGATAAATCGATCAATCAAGCGGGATCGCATACATCAATCCGGCCGAAAGGCTCAGTGTATTGGCCCCGAGGCCGCCGCTTATTTCCATCTTATCTCCGACACCCTCGACGTTGCTGATTTATTGCAGCCGGTACATCAGGTTAAAATTAAGAAAGACTCTGGGACTGACATATAGATCCGCCCCGGCGCCAAGATTGACTCCGATTCCGCTGTATTTGGCATCCTCGACAAAGGTGCCATCGGACGCGGCATTTTTGACATTGATATACGGGACCGAAAATCCGAGCAGCATGTAGGGCTGAATTTTTTCGGCACCATATACGCCCTTGAAGTTGAAGTCGATAATCATGACCGTGGCGTCATCAACCTTTGTGAGGAGCGGAAATTCATATTCATGGGTTGTCCTTGAAAAAACCATTTCGGCGCTGTAATGAAAAACGGGGGTGAATTTTCCCGAGACTCCCGCCGTAAGGCCGAACCCGGCTCCGCCTTTGATTTCCGGGAGGAGAATGGTTTCCGATCCGTTGGCCAGAACATGGTCGGCGTCAAAATCGCCGCCGACTGTATTATAGGCGAAACTTGCACCCAAATATATCTGCTTGTCGGCCTTCTTAAATGTTTTATCGACGGCCCCTGCCGTCCCGGCACAGAGCAGGAGAGTCATAACTATAAAGACGAAGGTCGAAGATATTGTTTTACACATAAAGCCGCCCTTTCCTAATGTTAAATGAATGTGATCGGCACCCAATAATAGCGGAACGCCTGAGGATATGTCAAGGGGGAATATTTTGATTATTTTTGACTGGATTGATTGGTACCGACCATATATATTGGCATTATGAAATATATAGACTTCAGATCAGACACAATAACCAAGCCGTCGCCGGCGATGCGGAAGGCCATTGCCGAAGCGGAAGTGGGCGATGATGTATTTCGCGACGATCCGACCGTTTTGCGGCTGGAGGCCCTGGTTGCCGAAATGTTCGGCAAAGAAGCAGCGCTGTATGTTCCATCGGGTACGATGGGGAATCAGGTGGCTCTCAAGACCATTTCCGAGCCGGGGTGGGAAATTATCTGCGAGCGGGATTGCCATATAGTCAACTATGAAACGGCCGGGCCGGCCATTCACTCCTCGCTGCTGGTCAACATGATAACCACGGAGTACGGGGTAATGACGGCTGAGCAAATCGAGCAGTCGGTGCGCGAACCGAATATTCACAGTCCCATTACCAAAATCGTGGAGATTGAAAATACGCACAATCGTCATGGCGGCACGATCTGCCCGCTGGATGAGATAAAGAAAATCAGGGGAGTGGCCGATCGGCATAACCTGCTGATGCATCTTGACGGCGCCCGTATCTGGAATGCGCATGTTGCCACCGGAATCCCTCTGGCGGACTGGGTCAGGCCCTTTGATTCGGTCTCGGTCTGTCTTTCGAAAGGACTGGGGGCGCCGGTTGGTTCGATGATTCTCGGATCGAAGGATTTTATAGGCAAAGCATTGCGGACAAGAAAACTTTTCGGCGGCGGGATGCGGCAGGCGGGAATTGTCGCCGCGGCGGGGCTATATGCCGTCGAAAACAACATCCCGCGTCTGGCCGAGGATCATGCCAATGCCGGAGTCTTGGCCGAGGGGTTAGGGCGCATTGACGGCTTTGCGGTCGATATGAAACGGGTGCAGACCAATATCATCCTGGTCGATATCGCCGGAACAGGGAAGAAGCCGGTCGAAATCCTGTCGGCCATGAAAGAAAAAGGCGTTCTGGCGGTGCCGTTCGGGCGGACCAGATTGCGTTTTGTGACACATCTCGATGTGAGCCGCGAAGACTGCGAAAAGGCAATTAAGATAATCTCTGATATAAAATTATAGGGCGGCGACCGCAATTGCCGCCTGCCGGTTCTTGCATTTCAAATCACGGGAGGACGCATTATGCAGGAATCTCCGGGGATGAATTCCGGGGTTGCTCCGGTTCGCGGGGCGGAGCGTATTGCTTCCGTCGATATTCTTCGCGGTGTCGCCGTGCTCGGCATTCTTGGGATCAATATTTATTTCTTTGCCCTGCCGGGCGCCGTCATGTTCAATCCCTCTGTTGCCGGCGGCTTTCTGGGATTGAATCTGCTGACGTGGCAGTTTACGTCACTGCTTTTTCTTCAAAAGATGATGGGGATTTTTTCGATGCTTTTCGGAGCCGGTATTATCATGATGTATGATAAAGCCGAAAAAGCGGGGCGCAAGTTTGGCGGAATTCATTATCGCCGTATGCTGTGGCTTCTGGTTTTAGGTCTTGCGCATGCTTACCTGATCTGGCATGGCGATGTCCTGGTGACTTATGCCGTCTGCGGAATGATTCTTTTTCTTTTCCGTCGGCGTTCGCCCCGAACGCTTATCATATTGAGCCTTATCGTATTCATATTCGGTATCCTGATGCAACTCGGCGCCAGTTTCAATTTCGCCGTTATGAAGGAAAGCGCCGCGGCGGCAGAGCAATCGAGACGGGCAGGGAAGGAAATCAGCCCATCGCAGGAAAAAATGATCATCGTTTGGGAAGAAATAAATAATGTCTTCAGTCCCCCCGACGAGGCAATACGAACGGAGATCGATGCCTATCGCGGCAAATATCTCGATGTTCTGAAATTCAGAATGCCGGTTACCCTGATGATGCAGACGCAGGCGCTATTCTTCATAATAATCTGGAGGGCACTGGGATTAATGCTGCTGGGAATGGCTTTGATGAAACTCGGTGTTTTTTCGGCTCTCCGCTCCATCAGGTTCTATATATTTATGACTGTTATCGGTTTTGGAATCGGTCTGCCTGTGGTTATTTACGGGATCAAGGGGCTCATGGCTCATAATTTTGATTTTATTTATCAGTTCCGCGAAGGATTGCATTATAACTATATCGGCAGCATCCTGACGGCGCTGGGGCATGTCGGCCTGATAATGTTGATTTATAAATTCGGTATTTTGAGATGGTTGACACGATGTCTGGCGGCAGTCGGGCGGACGGCGTTATCCAATTACTTGCTCCATTCAATCGTATTTACTACAATATTTTATGGTTATGGCCTGGGGCTGTTCGGTCGGATTGAGCGGTTTTATTTGATGTGGTTTGTAGTCGTGATGTGGATCATTAATTTGACAGTAAGTCCGCTCTGGCTGAGACATTTCCGCTTCGGCCCGGCCGAATGGCTATGGCGGACGCTGACTTACCGAAAGAGACAACCGATGAGAGTATGAATCTAATGAATAATAGGCTATTGTTTTCTATTTGAATTAAGATATATTAATTCAAACAATATATATTTATAAAAAAATATGCCTTGGCAATTTGCAAAATATGCTGGTCGTTCCTTTCAGCAATTATTTTATGGAATGGATCACTTTTTATCGGAATCCGAAAAATTATATGAAGAGATTCATGCACAGGACCCCACTAAGCCGGAGGCCTTCAACCCAAGGATATTTTACTCCGAAAAAATAATTGCCAAAGCAAGCTTTTTAATGGGAATGACTGCTATTGAGGCATTTGCAAATTTTATCCTAAAGGATTATTCGGTCAGGGATAAGAAGGATTTACCAAAAGAGCTATTAAATAAGGCTCAAATCTCACAAAAAATCGATCGTTGGCCACTTGCTAGCAAGATTTATTTCCTGCCCACTTTATGCAATCCTTTGCTTGAACCTCCAGCATTTTATTTTAATATGGATTCTATAGCTTATAAGACTTTTAGGGAACTGGTAGAAATTAGGAATGGAATGTTGCATATTACCCCGCAAACATGGATAGTTCTAATAAAATTAAAGACAAATAAAAGACATGAACTTCATGATGACTTCCCCGAAAATTTCTGGCCAGTCTCCCACATATTTAGAGATTACTCAGCATTTAATTATATAGCAGCAAAAATTGCGCGAGACAATATCTGCTGGGTAAGAGATTCTTTATTAAGTTTTATTGAGAAAATTGACAAGAAGTATCTCAATGAGGAGAAATACCATTTGATTAGTGGTATAATACCTGAAGAAGGCAATAGCAAAGAAATCCTGATAGATAATTGGCAAAAATACGTTAACGAGAAATGAACTGCAGTTTATAGGAATATTATGAATTTATCAATTACCATCCTCGGATCCGGATCGGGCAACCCTTCGGCAGAGCGAAGCAGTTCCGGTTATGTTCTGGAATATAACGGCAGGCTGCTGTTGTTCGACTGCGGCAGCGGGGTGTCATCATCATTCGTCCGGTCGGCTTTCGAGCCGGCAAAAGTCGATGCTATTTTTATCTCGCATATGCATCCCGATCATGTATCGGATTTACCGGTGTTTATCCAATTGCTGTATCTGGCCGATCGCCTGGAACCGCTGACCGTGTATCTTCCGGCGGAAGCGGTTAAGCCGGTCAAAAAATATCTCAACGCGTGTTATCTTTTCGATGAGAAGCTGCCCTTCAAGCTGGAACTGAAGGCGATCGATGCACCTGTCACCGTTTTGGGCCGCGAGGTTGAGGTTAAGCCGATAGTCAACTTGCATCTTATGACCAATTCGGAAATAATCGAAGCGACCGAATATCCCAATAAAATGGAGTGTTATTCGTATCTGGTGAAGATCGGCGGCAAAAAATTACTGTATACGGCCGACATCGTTTCGATCGATGAAATGGAAAATTATCTGGAAAAACTCGATCTTTTGATTACCGAGACGACTCACGTCGATACCGACCAACTACCGTCACTGATAGAAAAAAAGCAGATAGCCAAAGTGGTACTGTCGCATATCGGCGATGATAAAATATCCGAAATGCTGAAATTTGCCGGGGCCCAAGCCGCCGGCGGGAAAATAATTGTCGGAAAAGATAACCTGACAATTAAGATATAATAAGGTTGTGTTCATTGTTAAGTCCAATATCCGGCGCCGCCGACCGGGGCGGTATCCGCGGGAAATCGGATAAATCTGTACTTATATTTCCAATATCACACAATATAGACCTGAGAAATCGATATATTGCCGAAAAATGCAGATAACCCTTGACATCAGGGGGCAAAATCTCATAATTTTGCAAACTAGATTAATTAGAACCATATTTTAGTGCCAAGGAGGTTCGGATGGCCGAAAGAGTGTCAAATCAAAGTGTGCTGACATGGTTCCTGCAGCGAATCTCGGGAATCCTGCTGGCATTTTTTCTGATAACGCACCTTAATGTCCATCATTTGTTTCATGATATAACGGTATCGGGCATAATCAATTTTGCCGGGGTCAGGGAAAATCTTCAATCCTCGGTCTGGTGGAAAATTTACTATATCGCCTTTGTGCCTTTTGTCGTTTTTCATGCGCTCAACGGTTTCTGGCAGATTATTGCCGATTTCCGTCTCAAAGCGGGAGCCGCTGTTTTTATGAAGACCGTATTCTGGATTCTGGGAATCATATTGATCGTTACGGCGGTCATGACTCTCAACAATCTTTTAGGAGGAGGGGCATGATGGCGAAGGAATCGAAACTTCAGGGGATGGTCAAAGATGCCGGGCTGAACAAGAACATCGGCAATTATTCCTACTGGATTCATCGGATTACCGGTATCGGCCTGTCGGTATATCTGATAATGCATACGTTTGTTCTTTCCTCGGCCATCAGTGGACCGCAGGCATTCGACGATCGAATGGGGACGGTTCAGAATCCGTTTTTCGCGATTCTGGAAGTTCTTTTGATCGCCGGGGTATTCATGCATATGCTGAACGGGCTGCGTATCACGATAACCGACTTTTTCAACTGGTCCCGCGGCCATAAGATTCTTTTCTGGATCGCCGCAATCCTGTTCGTGATACTGATGATTATTGCCATCGAACTCCAATGGCCGAAATTTTTCATTAACAATTACGGCGTGGGAGGGCACTGATCATGTTTTATGATATTGTCATTGTCGGCGGTGGATTATCCGGATTACGCGCGGCTATAGCCGCTCATGATGCCGGAGTGAAATCGGTGGCCCTCATTTCCAAGATTCATCCGGTGCGGTCGCATTCGGGTGCGGCCCAGGGCGGAATAAACGCGGCGCTGGGCAACCACCCGGAGGGGCGCGACGACAGTCCCGATAGACATGCTTATGATACTATCAAAGGATCCGATTTTCTGGCCGACCAGAATGCGGTCGAAATCATGACCGCCGATGCTCCGGGTATCATTTATGAAATGGATCACTGGGGTTGTCCGTTTTCGCGCTTCGAAGACGGTTCTATCGCCCAGCGGCCGTTCGGCGGCGGGGGATTTCCCCGCACCTGTTACGGTGCCGACCGGACCGGCCTGTATCTCCTGCATGCGCTTTATGAACAGGTGGTCAAGAGAAATATAGAGGTTCTTTACGAGCGGTTCGTGACAAAGCTGGCGATTCGCGACGGGCATTGCGCCGGTGTTGTGATAATGAATCTGCATACCGGCGAGCTGCAAACGATCGGCGCGAAAATCGTCATTTTTGCGACCGGCGGTTCGGGCCGGGTGTACTCGGTCAATACAACCAATGCTCATGCTTCGACCGGGCTTGGCGTGGCCATGCCGTACTGGGCCGGTATTCCGTTAAAGGACATGGAATTTATTCAGTTCCATCCAACGGGACTTGACGGATCATCGATTCTTATGACCGAAGGCTGCCGCGGCGAGGGCGGTTATCTGCTCAACAACAAGGGCGAGCGTTTCATGAAGAACTATGTTTCCGAGAAAATCATGGAACTGGCGCCGCGGGATATTGTCGCCCGTTCGATGCAGACCGAGATTAATGAGGGGAGAGGTTTTGAGGACCGTTATCTTCAGCTCGACCTGAGGCATCTGGGCGCCGAGAAAATTATGGAGCGCCTTCCGGGTATTCGGGAAATCGCCATGGACTTCCGCAATATCGATCCCATCAAGGAACCGATTCCGGTGCATCCGGCCATGCATTACACCATGGGCGGGATAGACTGCGACAAGGATGGTTTGACGGCGGTTGACGGTTTTTATGCGGTCGGCGAATGCGCCTGTGTTTCGGTTCACGGGGCCAATCGATTGGGCGGTAATTCGCTTCTTGACACGATCGTCTTCGGCGCCCGGGCGGGCCGGCATGCCGCCGCGCGCCTGAAAGATATGTCCGGATCGGCTGACGATGAGACATTGAACAAGGCGCTTAAAGAGGAGAAGGAGCGGTACCAGAAGCTGCGGACATCGAGCGGCAAGGAAAATCCGTACGATATCAAGAACGAACTCGCCCGGGCCATGATGGATAAGATCGGTATCTTCCGCACGAAGGACGACATGGAAAGCGCTGTCGACACCGTCAAGCAACTGCGCGAAAGGTTCGAGAAGATCAGGGCCATACCGGATACGGGTAAATTTAATTATGATTTTCTCTGGGTGACCGAAATTGCCGGGAATATCGATACCGCCCTTGCCATTGCCATGGGGGCGGTCAACCGAACCGAATCGCGCGGTTCGCATTTCCGGAGAGATTTTCCAAAGCGTCTGGACGAGCAATGGTTGAAACATACCATCTATAATTTCAAAGACGGGGCGCCCGAGATTTCGTATAAACCTGTAACACTCGGTAAGTACGAACCTGAAGAAAGGAAGTATTAAAAATGGCGATATTCAAGGTTTTTAGATACACTCCCGAATCAGATTCGATGGCCCGTTTTCAAGAATATAATCTGCCGGATACGAAGTCGATGACGGTTCTTGAAGGGCTGTACTATATTCTTGAAAACCTCGATCCGACGCTGGCTTTCAGGTCATCCTGCCGGATGGGAGTCTGCGGCTCATGTGCGATGCATATCAACGGAGAGTACCGCCTGGCCTGCGAGACACAGGTTTCGGAGATGGGCGGCACGGTGACGGTGCGGCCGCTGGCGCATATGACAATCATCCGCGACCTGGTGGTTGACCTGACACCGTTCTTCGATAATTACGAAAAGATCAAACCGTATCTGATTCATAACGGCGAAATTCCGACAAAGGAATTCAGGCAGTCGCCCAGGGATCGCAAAAAAATCGATTTTCATGTCGATTGCATTCTCTGCGGCGCCTGTTATGGTTCATGTCCGGTTATTTCGACCGACCCGGATTACCTGGGGCCGCATGCGCTGCTGAAGGCGCTGCGGTTTGTCGATGACTCGCGCGATAACGCCACGTATGAGCGGCTGGCCTACCTGGCCACCGATTACGGCGTTTTCCGCTGCCATACCATATTCAACTGCCAGCAGGTCTGCCCGAAGGATCTTGATCCGACCGGCGCCATCGGCAAGTTGAAAATGAAGGCGGTCAAGGCGAAACTGCTGGGTAAACTGAAAAAGACGGGGTCATAAGTTATAATTTGCGAATAGACATGCAATCAGGCATTTTTGCGGGTCAGGACCCTTGCGGTCCTGACTTTTTTATATGGTTGCTATAAATAATGTCAGGAGTGCAAGACTCCTGACCTACGACTGCCATTAATATTATTACTTACGACTCTAATTTGATAAAACTGCTGACCACACTCTGTTCCTCAGTACTTACTTTAACATTTTTTGCATTTTTTATTGGACGATGCTCAAAAAACAGACCGTCTATGGTTCGGAGCCTCATAGAAAGAAATCGGTACATATGGAAAGAGACCTTTTTGCTAATGCAAGAGGAAGCAGTCAAATAATAAAAGATCATTAAGTAATAAATTCGAAGAGTTCAAATTTATTGACAAGTACGCAAGTCACATAAAATATCATTCGACCCCAGGTTTGCTTACTCAATAATATTAGAAAGCGACTCATCAGGGAATTCAATTATAGTAAAAGCCGCCGGGCTCAGCAGCGCCCGGCGGCTTTTTATAGTCCGGGAGGACTAAGGATTATAATCGTTATCTCATCGTGCCGACATAATGCGAGGTCAACTGGCGAGCGCGGATGCGCGGGTCGGTGTAGTCGGGGAGAAGCATCGGTGCCACTTTTTCAGCGGAAATGCCGGCGTCGGCCACTTCCTTATTGTATTTTACCACATGCTCCAGCGACAGCTTGCCCTCTTTGGCACTGGTTTTGGCATAGATCGCGGCGTTCTTGCCGGCGATGCGTCCGAAGACCATGATATCCAGAAGCGAGTTGCCCATCAGGCGGTTTTCGCCGTGAATGCCGCCGCCCACTTCGCCGGCCACAAACAGGCCGGGAACAGCGGTGTCGCCGGTGTTCTTGAATTCCAGTCCGCCGTTCTGGTAGTGCAGAGTGGGGTAGATGAGCATCGGCTCTTTGGATATGTCGATGCCGAACCGTTTATACAGAATGTATTTGCCGGGGAACTCGCGCTCGACGGTGCCTTCGCCCGAAAGCGTATCGATCATCGGCGAATCGAGCCAGATGCCGAGCTTGCCGGTCGGGGTCGGGATGCCCTTGCCCTTGACGACACATTCCTTGATAATAGAGGCCGCCTCGACATCACGCGGCTCGCGCTCGTTGACAAACTGGTTGCCTTCGATGTTAACCAGGTTGGCGCCGGACCCCCGGAACTTTTCCGTGATCAGGATCCCCTCGGCCTGTTCAGGGAAAACGATTCCGGTGGGGTGGTACTGCACGGTATGCAGGAAACAGACCGGAACGCCCGCTCTGTAACCCATAACAATGCCGTCGGCGGTCGCGCCGTAATGGTTCGTGGTCATGAAGCCCTGTATATGAAGGCGTCCCGAACCGCCGGTCGCCATAACAACCGCTTTGGCCTTAACGATCAGGTATTCTTCGGTTTCCATGTTGTACAGTACCGCGCCGGCGCAATGCCCCTGGTCATTCAGAATGAGTTCCACCGCCGGCGAGAACTCGATAACTTTGATATCGTTGATGCGGTTGCGCGCCTCATCGCGGATTGTGCGCATCATCTCGGCCCC
Organism: candidate division Zixibacteria bacterium HGW-Zixibacteria-1; assembly: GCA_002838945.1. Taxonomy (NCBI): domain Bacteria; kingdom Pseudomonadati; phylum Candidatus Zixiibacteriota; species candidate division Zixibacteria bacterium HGW-Zixibacteria-1. The sequence continues at coordinate 135,744 of PGXB01000002.1, read as the reverse complement.
GGTGATATCGGCGGCATAATGCATCCGCTTGCGGCAGGTCCCGCCGCCGTGGATAGTATGCAGGGTGCCATCGGGGAACTTGGAGAAGTTGCATCCGAGCGATTCCAGCCACTTGATGACATCGGGCGCTTCGGTGACAAGTTTCTCGACCAGTTCGGGCGTATTCTTGAAATGACCGCCGCCCATGACATCGAGATAATGGTAGTACGGCGAATCTTTGTGGCCTTTGGTAGCGGCCTGGATGCCGCCTTCGGCCATCATGGTGTTGGCGTCGCCGTGGCGCAGTTTGGTGGCGATAATGACTTTCGCCCCCTGTTCCTGGGCCAGCAGTGCGGCCGAAGTGCCGGCGCCGCCGCCGCCGATGATAAGCACATCGGTTTCATAGTCGATTTTGGAAAGGTCGATGGCCTCCGGATTGACCCGGCTGCGGGCCTCGAGCATTTCGCACATCTCGTGCGCGATACGATAACCTTTGGAGGGTCCGACCAATAACGCGCGGCGGCCTTCCTCTTTGAAATCGGGATGATAGTTGAGCATCTCGTGGCGATCATCCAGCGACAGGAAGGGAACCTCCTCGTTGTGCTTCTTGCGTTCGACACGCTCGGCGCGGGTGCTCTCGACAACCTTTATAAGATTTATTAATTCCTCTGGATACGGCATATCTAACCTCTTTTCATATTCGTTTCATCGACGCCGCATATCACAAATATATGGGGTCTTTGGGGGTCCAGTCCTCGCCCGCGGTGGCGGGTTCCATCTCGCGCTCGGTATAGACTTTCTTGAGCGTGTTCTCATCCGATGCTTTCAACTTATTCAGCGCATCATCGAACCGTCCGGCCTGGATATTGGCCACCATCGTTTTGAGATGTTCGGCCTTCGGAGTCAGATAGGCGCCGTTGATACGCCGGGCCAGTTGAGCGATATGGTACTGCGGCAGTTCTCCCATGCAGCGGCTGGCGCACAGCCCGCACTGGATGCAGTCGAACGAGATTTGCGCGGCTGCTTTGATATCGCCGCGTTTGAGCGCCGCGATATAGTCCATCACCTCGACATCCATCGGACAGACTTTGGAACAGGCGTTGCATGCGACACAGCGGAACAGCTCCTGGTACAGCTGGAAAATCTCTTCGGGCTTGCCTTCCAGCTCATAGAAGTTGTATGTCGCCCGCATGGCGGGGTAGAAGGGAAGCTGGGTTAGATACATGTCCGGCTCGACCACCGTCTGGCAGGCGAGGCCGGTATAGATTTTGTAGTCATTCGGTTTGCGATAAACGGTGCTGCAGGCGCCGCAGACTCCCCCCCGGCAGCCGCAGCCTCGAATATACTTATACCCGGCATACTCCATCGCTTTCATGATGGTGAGTGTCTCGGGCACTTCGTATTTCTTACCCATGATATAAATGGGAATGAGCCTGGCTTGAATCGCAGCCGATTTGCTTTCTTTGTCCTCGGTCGTAGTGCTCATGGTCACCTCATTTATCTCACAATATTGTTATTTTTTCCTGTTTATGCCTTAATCATATTCTTTGTCTTAAGAAGCTCCCGGGCGCTCTCGCGGTTGAGCTCCAGATGCGATACTTCGGGCGCAATTCCCAATGCAAGCGCCAGAAGCTGCGTGAAATAGTACACCGGCAGGTCCTGCGCGCCTTCGTATTTTTCTAACATCTGATCCTGCCGTTTGCCCATATTGTAATCGCACAGCGGGCAGGTCAGGGCGAGCGCTTCAGCGCCGTTTTTGACGGCATCGCTGATAATCTCGTATGATACCTGCAGGGCGGCGTCGGGTGCACCCAGCACCTGATAAGCGCCGCAGCATTTGGTCGCCGACGGAAAATCGATCACCTCGGCGCCCAGCGCCTCGATGAATTGATGAAGGACCTGCGGGTTATCCGGGCGGTCGAGCGCAACCTCTTTGGGGCGCAGAAGAGTGCATCCGTAGTACGGGGCCACCTTCATGCCGGTCAAAGGTTTCGTGATTTTATCTTTTAATTTATCGAAGCCGTAATTGTCGCGGATGAAGTCAAGGAAATGCACGACTTTGACATTACCTTCGTAATCGGGCTCCTCATCCATGAAATCATTGATCGTCTTGCGCTTTTCCTCGTCGTTTTTCATCAGGTCGTTGGCGCGGGCCAGGGTGTTATAGCACATCGAGCAGAGCGTCAGGACCGTATCCTCGCCGCGTTCCTGGACGCGGATCAAATCGCGCACCGGTGCAACCATGTGAATCAGATCATCATCGGCGAGCGAGAAAACCGCACCGCAGCAGTTCCAACGGGGGAGTTCTTCGTATTCGATGCCAAGGGCATCAAGACAGGCCAGAGCCGACATCTCGAGATTTTTGGCCTTGGTCTTAAGCGTACATCCGGGATAATAAGCAATCTTCATAGCTCACCTCATGATGTCATCTTGCGGAACCCGGACACCATCGCAATTTGCGGCATCTCGGCCACTTGATCCGGTTTGAGTTTTTTTGGCTCGATGTGGTCGATGTTCTGGCGTAGTTTGATCAGGCGCAGCGCTTCCATGACCTTGGTAATGTCGATACCACGAGGGCAGCGAACCATGCAGGTGTGGCATGAAGCACAAACCCACGGGGTGTTGGCCTCTTCCAGCGCCTTGCGGTTGCCCAGTTGCAGAAGGGCCATGATCCGGCGGGGGAAGACGGTAATATGGTCGACCATGGGGCATGAGCCGGAGCATGTTCCGCACTGGTAGCACTGCTGGAAATTCTGTCCGCTGATTTCCATTACTTTTTTGCGAAGCTGATCGTCTGATTCGCGCGTTGATATGAATATTGGCATCAGGACCTCATATCTGACTGGTTATTCTTTCCAAGTTTCGAACCGACGTCTATTTTCATAAAAATGGACTTTTTCCACACCAATAAATGACTTCAGACTGTTGCGAAGTCGAACCTCATTTTCGTGAATATTTTCACAATTCACCATTCACGGTCACCATTTAATATACACAGTTTGAGTCAAGAAAACAAGGACTTGGCGAAAAATTTCACAAAATATTTATTGACCCTGCTTCGTAACGCTCAATTATTCATATTTTTACAGATTATTCAGAAAAAATATAAAATCAAAACATTTCGCATCTTTATTAATCATAAATTTGACTTTCAGTCAAAAAAAGGGATGTTTCGGGCCGTGGCCATAAGTTCTTGCCGTTTTTTTGATTAGTTTTATGGGGGAATATCGAATGATATTGACTTTTGCCGATGATATAATAAATTGCCATTCTTACAGACCGTTTTTTGACAATAAATTTATTGAGAATAGAGGTTTTTTATCATGCGTCTTTATGAATATGAGGGCAAAGGGCTCTTCGCCAAGTCCCGGATTCCGATCCCTGAGGGCCGCCTGGCGGCAACCCCGGCCGAGGCGGAAGCCATTGCCGCCGAATGGAATAAGCCGGTGGTGCTGAAATCCCAGGTGCTCACCGGAGGGCGGGGCAAGGCGGGCGGTATCAAAATTGCCGAGACCGTGGCTGATGCCAAAGCGACCGCCGAAAAATTGTTTCAATTGAAAATCAAAGGTTTCCCCGTGGAAAAAATCCTGATCGAGCCGAAACTCAATATCGCCAGGGAATTTTATGTGGGGGTTACGATCGACCGGCTCAATTACAAGCTGGTGGTGATTGCCTCAGGAGAGGGCGGGGTCGACATTGAAGAAACGGCCGAGAAGCATCCCGAGAAAATTTTCCGCAAGTCTTTCGATATCGATCAGAAGCTTTACAATTTCGATGGTGTTGAAATCGCCAAGTCGCTTGGACTGGATGCCGATCACGCAAAAGTTGCGGCCGGCATTATCCTGAATTTGTATGATCTTTTCAAAAAATATGATGCCAAGCTGGCCGAAATCAATCCGCTGGTTCTTACGGCCGAGGGGAAACTGATTGCCGCCGACAGCCGGATATCGCTTGATGATGATGCGGTTTTCCGGCATCCGGAACTGGCCGAGATGGGTATCGAGAAACGGCATGAAGAAGGTGAGATGACGCCTCGCGAGCAGCAGGCGACCGAATGGGGAATTCCATATCTCGATCTTGACGGCAATATCGGGATGTTTCCGGGCGGGGCCGGGTTCGGTATCATGGGCAATGATTTTATTCATTATTACGGCGGCAAACCGGCCAATTTTATGGATTCGGGCGGCGGCCCGACCCCGGAGCGGCTGGCCAAGATGCTGGTGCTTCTGGACGAGAACCCGAATGTCAAGGCGATTTTCGGCGCCCGGTTCGGCGGGATATCGCGCTGTGATGATTTTGCCAAGGGTGTTATCATGTTTCTCAAGGAACATGGCCTGTCCAAGCCGATGGTTTGCCGGATGACCGGCAACATGTGGCAGGAGGGGGTCCGGTTGTTCGAAGAGGCCAAAAAGGAAAATTCAAAGTTGTTTGAGCATTTCGAATTTCATGGTATCGAGACGCCGATCGAGGTTATTTCCAAGCGGGCCGTGGAACTGGCGAATGAAGCGGAAGGGGGCAAGTGATGGCTATTCTGGTTGACAAAAATTCGAAAGTGATGGTGCAGGGGATAACCGGCGGAGCCGGCGCCTTTCATACCAAGCGAATGATCGCATACGGAACCAATATTGTCGGCGGGACATCGCCGGGTAAGGGCGGCCAGATGGTCGAGGGCAAGCCAGTGTTCGATCTGGTCGCGGAGTGTGTTGCGGCGACCGGCGCCGATACCTCGGTGATTTTTCTCCCGGCCAGGTTCGTGATGGAAGCGGCGATTGAAGCTATCCGTGCCGGTGTCAAATTTGTCGTGGTCATCCCGGAGCATATTCCGATTCATGACATGCTTCGTGTCCGCAAGGAAGCGATGGCGCACGGCGCCACGGTGCTTGGCGGCAACACCGCCGGTATCATCACGCCGGGTGAGGCCAATCTGGGTATTATGCCGGATATCGCTTTCATGCCGGGGCGGGTCGGGACGGTCAGCCGGTCGGGCTCGATCACGTACTATATCGCCGATACGCTGACGCGGTCAAATTACGGTGAGACGACCTGTGTCGGGCTGGGCGGCGATCCGATTCTGGGTTCGACATTCGATGAGATACTGTGGATGTTCGAGAAGGATGAGAAGACCAAAGCGGTGGTGATGACCGGTGAGATCGGCGGGGTGTATGAAGAACGGGCGTGCGATACGATCACGAAGATGAAGACGCCGGTGATCGCGATGATCGGTGGGATCTTTGCACCTCCGGGTAAGCGGATGGGTCATGCCGGGGCGATTGTCGAAGGCAGGATGGGCACGGCCAAAGAGAAGCTGGATAAGCTGACGGCGGCGGGGGCGCATCCGGCGAAGACATTCAAGGACATCCCGGAGATATTGAAGAAGCTGGGAGTGTAGAAAACGTGCTGCCGGGTCTCTGTACCCGGCAGTCTTCAAATAAGGCCGGAATCAATCTGCCAGGTTTCGGCTCCTTTCGTTAGGGCGGGGCGTGGACACACGCCCCTTTTTTTTATTTTAATTTATTCGTGGGCGGCAGATGTGGACAGGCCTCCTGAATCCTGCGGGCCCTGAGCTTCGATAGGAAGGATCTGTCGCCCGCAATCGTAGGGGCGTATTGATATACGCCCTTCTTCCGATCGACAGTTCGAAGCCCGGGCGTATTTCAATACGCCCCTACCGTTTCCATTGAAAATTTCAGCAAAAACCTTATTTAATTTTTATATAAAAATTCATATTAATATAGTGGCCGTATAATAATCGGAGGAGTGGTGACTATTCCGGATAAAATGAGGGCGATGGTGTTTCGGAAGGCGGGAGAATCGCTCGAATTGATGAATCTTCCGGTGCCGAAGCCGAATAAAGATCAATTGCTGATTAACGTGCATGCCTGCGGTATATTGTGAACGGCGAATTGACCGCGCCGAAAGAGATGCTGATTCCCGGTCATGAAATTGTCGGGACAGTGGTGCAAATTGGCGATCATGTGGCTGATTAAGTGCCAGTAGTATTAAGTATATTATGCCCCCTGCAAGTTCTTACTACTTGGACGATAATTATGATATTGCCGTAGTTCGATTGGGCGCTCTTTCGCAATTACTTGATGTCGTCGTAATACCAGAATCAGTGATAGGAGATGATTCGATGATAGTTGCAGGAAGGGAAGTGTTCTTTTTAGGATATCCAAAAGGTATGACTGGCTATGACGCGAATATACCATTAGTCAGACAAGGCTTGATTGCTGGTGATCGAATGCATGAAATAATATTGGATGGGAATTTTTTTGGTGGTAGCAGTGGCAGCCCAATATTCTTAAATCCGGATTTGGAAAATAATGTGATGTCGCAGAGGTTAATCGGTGTGGTCGCCGAGCAACGCACAATTGCCATTAAGCGATTTCCAATGTTGGAGGAAAACATGGGAATAGGAATAGGCATAAAAATCGGCTACATAATCCAAACAGTTGACAAGAGTATTAAAGAATTAAATAAATAACAATAATAATTTGAAAAAAAGCTAATTGTTTTTAGTCGAGGTGAAGAATGCAAGTATTATGCATGACTTTTATAGATTATATTTATTATATTAAGGAATTTGAACCGCTAATAGGCTTATTGACTTTGATCTTTCTGGGTGTTTATGTTTATAAGACATGGCATATAGCCACATCGACACGCGAATCAGTAAATGAAATGAGAGCACAGCGGCAACAGCAATCTACACCATTTGTTGTCGTGTTTTTTGACTTTAATTATTCAAAGAATTTTATTGAGATTGTTATAAAGAATATGGGATTAGGCCTTGCGGAAATGGTTAGAGTAAAATTCAATCCACAATTGGAAAGTTCACTTATAAAAAATATGAATGAAGCAATCTGGCTTACTGACGGGATAGGAACACTGCCCCCGGGAAGTGAATTTAGAACTATATTTGACTCTACTATAGGTAGGTTTGAAAAGGATTTAGCTCTCACTTATACTGCAAATATTTCATATAGAGATAATTATAATGATCTCAACCTGAGTCAAACCATTGTATTAGACTTAAGCCCCTATAAAAATGTTATTTATTCCAAAGAAAATAATATTGGCGATTTATGTAAAATTGGTGATACTTTAAAAGGGGAATTAACAAATATAAGTAAGTCTATAGATAATTTGGGGAAAAAGTAATATTTACTTCGACACACTTTTCATATTACTGTACCGTGGGCGGCAGATGTCCACATCTGCCCCTGAAAGAAGCATGCTATCTGATAAAATAAGACATGGTCGTTCGTAAAAGATTAAAATTGTATGGAAATGTCTTGGTATTCGTTACGACAACTGTTCATGAATGGACACCTATATTCAGGAAAGAAGAGCCAGCGTTACTGATTATCCGCCAATTAAAAGAAACACTTGATTATTTTGATGTTTCTCTTGTCGGATATGTTCTAATGCCGTCTCATTTGCACATGTTGTTGGGATTCAAAAGAGTGGAATTATTATCCAAGTTCATGCAGAGCTTCAAAATTCTAAGTTCTAAATTGATAAAAGAAACAGCACCTGCTGTGATTTCAAGGCAACTTTCGAACAAAAATCGATTTCGGCTATGGAGGCCGCGTTTTGATGATTTAATAATCACCTCCGAAGAACAACTCCGCATCAAACTCAATTATATACATTATAATCCAGTTAAGTCCGGTTTAGTTGAAAAGCCCGAGGATTGGAGATATTCAAGCGCTTGTGATTGGATATCTGGAATTCCGGGATTATTGCCGATAGACAAGGATTTTGCCTGGACAGACTGATGTACGGGGCAGATGTGGACATCTGCCGCCCACAAAAGCTTCTCTGATAATTTCGGAAAAAACCCTGTTTGATTTTCTTATAATAATTTATATAAATACTGTTACTATAAATAATCGGAGGAGTGGTGACTATTCCGGATAAAATGGGGGCGATGGTGTTGCGGAAGGCGGGGGAGCCGCTTGAGTTGATGCATCTTACGGTGCCGAAGCCGAATAATATTGTGAACGGCGAATTGACCGCGCCGAAAGAGATGCTGATTCCCGGTCATGAAATTGTCGGGACAGTGGTGCAAATTGGCGATCATGTGGCTGATTTCAAGATTGGTGATAAGGTGGGGGTGCCATGGCTGGGGTACTCATGCGGCGAGTGCTCATACTGTCTTAAGGGAAAAGAGAATCTCTGCGACAATCCGGGTTTTACCGGCTACACGCTCGACGGCGGTTATGCCGAATACACTGTTGCCGACAGGCGTTACTGTTTTCGAATACCGGCCGGATATGATGACTATAAAGCGGCGCCGCTTCTGTGCGCCGGGTTGATCGGGTATCGGTCGTATCGGATGTGCGGCGATAATTTCGAGAAACTCGGTATCTATGGTTTTGGCGGGGCGGCGCATATTATCGCGCAAATAGCGGTATATCAGGGCAAGAAAGTATATGCGTTCACGCGCCCCGGTGATAAAGCGGCGCAACAGTTTTCGCTTCGGCTGGGAGCGGTCTGGGCGGGCGATTCGGATCAAAAGCCGCCGGAGTTACTTGACGCCGCTATCATTTTCGCGCCGGTCGGCGCGCTGGTGCCGGCAGCGTTACGGGTGGTGGCAAAGGGCGGTATTGTGGTCTGCGGCGGGATACATATGAGCGATATCCCGCAATTCCCGTACACCATCCTCTGGGAAGAGCGGAAAGTTGTATCGGTAGCCAGTCTGACCCGCCGCGACGGTGAAGAATTGATGGCGATCGCGCCAAAAGTGCCGGTTAAGACTTCGGTGCAAATATTCACACTTGAGAATGCCAACGAAGCGCTGCAGCTTCTGCGTGCCGGCAAGATCGAGGGCGCCGCCGTCCTGAAAATAGAATAAAACTATCGCTTATGGCGCCTGAATCAGTCTTAATTCAATCCGGAGAGATGAGACATCATCATAACCGGCATGGTAATGCCACACCATAACTTCATAAGTTCCCTTATCACGAATATCAACCTTCATCCCGGTATAAAGCGGAATAGAAAGTAATTCCTTTTCCTGCCAGAGCGTCGTGCCGGAGATATCAATAAATTCCGTTTTGGGATATGACATCTTTGCCTCCATAATTATTAAAGATTGGCTGTTGACGATTATACTGCGGAGCCCATTTAAATAATGCGATTTCAGTCCTGTTTTGTCAATGTTTTTGATTTTGTAATAATTTGTAATATATTATATGTCGTCTGTATTTCATGAGAGGAAATTATGATTCAATATAAGGACAGTATTAACGGTATAACTGCCGATATGCTGAAAGGTTTTTTTGTCGGCTGGCCGAATCCGCCGTCGCCCGAAGTTCATCTCGAGATTCTTATTAAGAGCAGCCATATAGTCCTGGCAATCGACACGGTCACCGAAAAGGTAATAGGATTTATTACTGCCATCAGCGATGATATTATCAGCGCTTATATGCCGTTGCTGGAAGTGCTGCCGGAGTATAAGGGGAAAGGGATCGGAACCGAGCTGATGCGACGGATGATGCAAAAGCTTAAGGGCTTATATATGATTGATCTGATTTGCGACAAAGATAAAGTTTCTTTTTATGAGAAATTCGGATTAAGCAGCGCGACGAAATTTGGCGTCGAAGCGATGATTATGCGTATTTTTGAATCACAATCGGGAAAGAAGGAGTAGTCGAAATATGAATACTTTTGAAGCCATCAGGACGCGCCGGAGTATCCGTAAATATACCGGTCAACCGGTTGATAAGGAAACGGTTGACAAATTACTCCGGGCGGCGATGAGCGCGCCATCGGCCTGCAATCAGCAGCCGTGGAGGTTTATCGTTATCGATAAGCGGGAAATTCTGGATCGGATACCGGAGATTCATAAGGATGCCCCGATGTGCCGCGAGGCCGCGGTGGCGATATTAGTCTGTGCCGACCCGAGTCTGGAAACCTGCCCCGGCTATTGGATCCAGGATTGTGCGGCGGCGACGATGAATCTTCTGCTGGCGGCACATGAGCTTGGGCTGGGGGCGGTTTGGACAGGGGTCTATCCCAGGGAGCAAAAGGTGGCCGATATCGGAAAGATGTTTGGCCTGCCGGATGGGATTATTCCCTTTGCGCTGGTGCCAATAGGTTATCCGAATGAAAATATTGCCCCGGAAGATCGTTATAAAGAGGACCGTATAAAGTTTAATCGCTGGTGAGTGTTTAAATCGGAGAATTTTGGCGTATTTATTTTGGATTGAACATTTTATGTATTCGGGCGTCGCCTTGATATAGGTTCGCGAAAAAATGGTTGCAACCCTGTGATCGGGCTGTATGTTTAATATATCATTATAAAAATAAAGGCTAATGTCCGAGGAGGGAAAAGATGCCGAAAAAAATGAGTTTATTGATTATTCTCGGGGCATTGCTGTTTCTGCAATGTTCCGGATCAACCGAGCCTGATCCAAAGCCGAATCCCGAGCCGACACCGATCGATATCACCCAGGTTGAAAAAGAAATTCTTCAATCATCGAATCTGTTCGGGTTCAAGCTTTTCAAGAGTATTGCCGACGAGACCGGGCCCGGCGAAAATATTTTTATATCGCCATTGTCGGCATCATTTGCACTGGGCATGGTCTGGGACGGTGCGGCTGGAGAGACCAAGGACGCAATGGCACAAACGCTTGAAATGTCGAATCTAACAGACGAACAAGCCAATCAGGCGTATCAGAGCCTGATGTCGGTACTTCCGGCGGCCGATCCGGAGGTTTTATTCAAAATCGCCAACTCTATATGGTACAGAACCGGGAAAGCGGTCAGGCAGGATTATATAAACATTTGCCGGACCTATTTCGACGCGCTGGTCGAAGAAGTCAATTTCCAGGATCCGGCTACGCCCACCAGGATTAATAACTGGGTGGATGAAAACACCAATGGCAAGATCACCAAGATAATCGATCCGCCGATTTCGGATGCGGTGGCCATGATGCTTCTGAATGCCATATACTTCAAAGGGACCTGGACCCATCTGTTCGATACGGCCGATACGTACGATGCCGAGTTTCATCTTGAAGACGGCTCGACCATCGCATGCCGAATGATGACGCTTGAAGACACAATTTCCTTTTTCAGTAATGATATTTTTCAGGCGATTGATCTTCCCTATGGCGATGGTTCCTTCAGCATGACGTTATTTCTGCCCAATTATAATAAGACAGTCGATGATGTATTGCAGCAGATGTCAGGGGAAAACTGGGCAACATGGATGGGCAGTTTTCAGCGGTCGGAAATGTCAATTGGTGTTCCCAGATTCAAGTTTGAATATCAGGTGGAACTGACCGATATTTTGAAGGCCATGGGGATGTCGATCGCCTTCACGCCCTCGGCCGATTTCAGCAAAATGTTTGCGGACGGTGTCGGCTGGATCGATGTGGTGAAGCAGAAGACATTTGTTCAGGTGGATGAGCAGGGAACCGAGGCGGCGGCGGTAACGATTGTCATAATGATCGATAGTATCGGCCCCGGATTTGTTCTCAACCGGCCTTTCTTCTTTGTAATTCAGGAACATCAGACGGGCGCCATTTTGTTCATAGGCAAAATCGCTAACCCGGTCTGGGACGAATAAGCGCAAATTTTTCGTTATTCCAAGCCGGGTTGATTGCCCGGCTTTTTATTTTGCTTGATTTAATAAGTCCTGTTTCGATAGATTAAAGAGAGCGGTTCGCTTATTTATTTGATTCGGATAATTTAGGGAGATTTTAAAATGAATGAAAGTAGACTCTGGTATGATCGTGATGATGTCTGGGCCGATATCGAGCCGGCAATATTTTCGAGCATAAGCATCAGCAGGGCGGCCGAACATATCGACAACATTGTCAAATTGTTCAATCTGAATCAGGATATGCAAATTCTTGATCTTTGCTGCGGGGTCGGGCGGCATACGATGGAACTGGCCCGGCGTGGATTTAACGTGGTCGCCGTGGACAGGAACGAAATATTTCTGCAAAAGGCGAAAGACAAGGCCGTGAAAGAAAATCTGAATATTGAATTTATTCGGGAGGATATGCGAAGATTCCGCCGACCGGATAAATTCGATGTTGTTATCAACATAAATACATCTTTTGGATATTTTGAGGATCCGGAGGATGATAAGGTTGTCGTCAGAAATATATATGATTCACTTAAGGGCGGTGGACAATTTCTGATCGAAATGTCGAGTAAAGAAATTATTGCGGGAATGTTTCGTGAGAGGGATTGGGATGAGTATGATGATATGATCTTGTTACAGGAGCGAAAAGTCGAGGATAACTGGAGCAGCATGTTCATGCGCTGGATAATCATAAAAGCCGGGCAGATAAAAGAAGTAAAAATGACAGTCCGCCTTTTTTCAGCGAGCGAGATGCGCGATTTGCTGATTGGGTGCGGTTTCGGGAAGGTTGATGTTTACGGCTCGCTGGAGGGCATTCCCTATGACCAGAACGCCAAGCGAATGGTAGTTGTTGCCCGGAAATGAAATATGGAGACTGAAATGACTGAGTTGTATGAAAATCCTAAATATTATGAAATAGCTTTTGCCTGGAGAGATATTATTTCCGAGACCGATCTGTTCGAAAAGTGTATCGAGAAATATTCGGATATCCCGGTCAATTCGGTTTTGGAGATATGCTGCGGGAACAGTCCCCATATGGAAGAACTGGTTCGGCGCGGCTACCGGTATACCGGGCTCGATTTAAGCCGGGCAATGCTTGACTACAGCACCGAACGAGCCACGCGAAATGGGATTGAGGCGAAATTTATTCATGCGAATATGGTGGATTTTGAGATTTCTATAAAATATGACTTTGCCTTTATCATGCTGGGTTCATTTTTTGCAACCAGCACGGTTGAAGTATATTCGCACTTTAAATCGGTCGCCCGGACGCTGAAGAAAGGAGGGTTGTATCTCCTTGACTGGTGCGTGCAATTCGAGCCTCCCTGGCAAACGAAAGGCGCCAGCAGTTGGGATATGGAACGTGACGGTATCAGGGTGAAAACAACGGTGGAATGGGTCCCGATCAAACTGGCCCGACAGACTTTCCGGGAGACCATAATTCTGGATGTCGAGGAAAACGGGCGCAAGTTCGAGATTAAAGGGACCAATGTGCATCGGGCCATATATCCGCAGGAATTTTTGCGCATGATGGAGAGTTCCCCGGATTTTGAATTTGTCGGCTGGTGGAACAACTGGAACCTGGAACAGTCGCTTGATTTTGTGGATAGGATCTCACGACCGATAATATTAATCAAGAGAAAATAAAAAAAGGCATAGAAAAATATAGAACCAAGCGTCGACGGTAGAATCCATTATTAGCGGTTAAGGCATTTTACAGTTCTGCTTTTACTCAAAGTATATTCGATTGAACTGCGGTCGTTCATTTGTTTCAATCCTGACTGTGAAAAATTATAAATACTTTACTTTTTTGTTAACATTCCAGTCTTTAAATATTATATTAGAGTCGCAATCCGCCATATAGAGAGGTCTTACTGGTATCGGCTGATGGATGTCAATCCGACATCCGCTGCTGCAACACATAACCATATACTAAAGGGAGTCTGAAGAATGCGTACCTCTCTTCTTTTAATGGTCATTGCAATCTTCCTGATGGCGGGCTGTTCCGGAGATAATCCGGCACAGCCACAGATGGTGGATGAGGAAAAGGTTTCCGGGGAGCTGCTGGGGGGGAATCCCGGCCATGGCAGTTTCACGCTCGAGGCCAAATTCTCGCATATTGACAGTTATCCAAAAGGCGGCGGTATTTTTATTTTGAAAGTAGTTCCGGGTGAGGATATGGTCGGTGATGTCTCCTTGACGCTTAATGCGAACACAAGGCTGAATGCCGAACTGTATCGAACAGTTGTCAATGCCGGGACACCGATCACCGAGGTTTCTGTCGGCCCAAGCAATTCCATTCCCATCGGTTATCACTATATCGAAGTGACGGCAAGTAACATGGAGCATTCCGAAACCATCACGCTCGAGGTCGAGGTTGTTAACTGGGATGGAACCGGGAGCATGGGATATGCCCGGGAAAAACTGGATGAATTCGTTGTCTGGCTCGAAGGCAACTATCCGGAACTGGGAACTTTTTCCGACCGTCAGTGGAGTGTTTATGGGACATATCCCGGTATTCTGGTTGTGATGCATTACACATTTCTTGATATAGATTGGGAACTGCGCCTCTGTTATCATGTCATGATACCGCCATATGATTGGTCGAAGATTCTTCTCCGCCCGCGCGGCGAGTGGGATCCGACCCTGGCGGCCAAACGTGAATGTGTTGACGGCGTCAATTATGAAATTTTCGAAATACCAGTGGAGGATTATGGAGTGCTGTATTAGTTGACCGTTTTGCGGACAGGTCAATTTTGTCTATTTACACCAAACCCAAAGGCGGGAGCATGCGGCTCCCGCCTTTTCATATGTGGAAATCGGCCATACGATTACGCAAAACAGGATTATACGGGATTCGGGATAATAAATAATTTCATAGCAATAGACTTACTTCTCTGGCTTTACCCGGCTGATTTATATATATTCCAAGCAGGGCCGCCCGCTCCAATGCGGAAGCGGTCGATTAATCGGGGCGATTTTGTCCCGGATTTTTTTGAAGTTGGAACTATTACGAAAGAGCATGATATGTCAACATTAGTGGCCAAAGTTTACCGCGGGAAGAGGGAAGAGTCGGTCCATTACGGCTCGATCGCGGTCGTCGATAATAAAGGGAGGCTGACCCATTACGCCGGTGATCCGGAATTTTTTACCTTTATCCGGTCATCGGCCAAGCCGTTTCAACTGATGCCGCTGGTCATAACCGGCGCCGCCGATAAATACGGCTTTTCCAATAAGCAACTGGCTATAATGTGCGGCTCGCATACCGGCACCGATCATCACCGCGATGTTGTCCGGGCCAATCTCGAAGCGGCCGGCAACAAGCCGGAAAATCTCAAATGCGGCACCCATCTGCCGATTTCCATGACGCAATCGGGCGAATATCCTCAGCACGATGAGCATAAAGATGTTTTGCGGCATAATTGTTCCGGGAAACACTCCGGTTTCCTGGCGCTGGCCAGATTTCTGGGGGATGATATCGGCGAATATCTCAACCCGGAATCAAAGGCACAGCAGTTGGTTCTTGATGCCGTATCGCGCCTTTATGAATATCCGAAAGATAAGATTGCTATGGGAACCGATGGTTGTTCGGCGCCCAATTTCGGCATGCCGTTAATCCATAGTGCTGTGGCTTTCATGAAGCTGGCCAATGGTCAGGGGTGGGATGACGAGGAATCATCGGTGCTGAATCGGATCAGAGAAGCCATGACCGAATTTCCGGAAATGTTTTCCGGGGAGGGCCGCTTTGACCTGGCCCTGATGCGTTCGTTCCCCGGCAATATTATCACCAAAGGGGGAGCGGAAGCTATTCAGGGGATCGGTTTTTCCAATCCGCAAATGGGTATTGCTATCAAGGTCGAGGACGGCAATGCGCGGGCGCTTTACCCGGTGTGTATAGAGACGCTCCGCCAGCTTGGAATTATCGATGATGTCAATAAATATAAGCACCTGTTGCCGTTTCATAAATCCGAACTTCGTAACAATGCCAATCTGCTGACCGGCCATATAAAGGCTGAATTCGACTTGAAAAAGGCCTGAGTAATTGTTACATTGGATTAATTTGTCAATGGGAACTAATATTGCGGAGGAACTGTGAATAAATATAAACATCCTGCCGAACCATTCAGAATCAAATCAGTCGAGCCGATTACGCTGCTTCCGCAGGCGGTCCGCGAACAGGTCCTGAGAAGAGCCCGATACAATATTTTCAAGATAAAAGCCGAGGAAATTTATATCGACCTTTTGACCGATTCCGGCACCGGCGCCATGTCCACCGAACAATGGGCGGCACTGATGCGCGGCGATGAATCATATGCCGGAGCCAGATCATATTACCGGTTCGAAGAGACCATCAAGGAAATAACCGGCAAGGAATTTATAATCCCGACCCACCAGGGACGGGTGGCCGAGAATGTTTTCTTTTCATCGGTGCTGAAAAAAGGGGATTACGTCCCCAACAATACTCATTTCGACACCACCAGAGCCAATGTGATGCACAAAGGCGGCATCGCCGTTGATATGCCCTGCCCGGAAGCGGAGACCGACGAAGAACTGCCCTTTAAGGGAAATATCGATACCCATCGCCTCGAGAATTTTATCAATGAAAAAGGGGTGGACAAGATTCCGGTGGTATTCATGACGGTCACCAATAATTCCAGCGGCGGTCTGCCGGTGTCAATGTCCAATATAAAAGAGACTTCAGCAATTTGCCGGAAGCACGGCATAATGTTTTTCTTCGACTGCGCCCGGTTTGCCGAAAATGCCTATTTTATCAAGCGCGATGAGCCCGGATATGAAAGCAAAAGTGTCAAAGAAATCGCGCAGGAAATGTTCTCATATGCCGATGGCGCCCTGATGTCGGCCAAGAAAGACGGTTTGGCCAATATGGGCGGTTTTGTGGCGGTGAACGATGAAGATTTGTATCGAAAAATCACCGAACTGCTGATAGTTATCGAGGGCTTTATCACCTATGGCGGGATGTCGGGACGCGATATTGAAACGGTTGCGGCCGGATTGCGTGAAGTCTTGAATGAAGATTATTTGGCTTATCGTATCGGACAGATGGAATATTTCGGAAAAATCATCGAGCAGGCCGGGGCGCCGATTGTCAAGCCGACCGGCGGCCATGCCATTTTTATCGATGCCGGAAAATTTCTTCCGCAGATTCCGCCGGAGCAATTTCCGGGTCAGTCGCTGACGGTGGAGTTGTATCGTGCCGGCGGCATCCGTGCGGTCGAAATCGGGACCCTGATGTTCGGCGGCAAAGATCCGGAAACCGGCAAAATATATAATGCCCCGCGTGAGCTAGTCCGCCTGGCGGTGCCGCGGCGTGTTTATACCGGCAGCCATCTGGACTATGTGGCCGATATAATCGCCCAGATCAGCAAGGTGAAGAACTCACTCAAGGGATTCAAGGTTGCGCGCGAAGCCAAGTTTCTGCGTCATTTCACGGTGGAGCTGGAAGAATTGACCGAAAAGAAGGTCGGCATTGGAAAGGAGTAATCGGTCGTTTTCGCTGATTTGTCGAAGTCAAAGTGCGAAAAATTGTAAGCAAATTGTGAAAAACGTTTCGCCAATGGCATGATGAACAAAGATGCAATAAATAATCAAAGGTTGTAACTTCCTGCTAATCAATAGATTCGTTGATTTTATATGTTAAAAGCGGGATTGGCCGGATTTTTGCGGTTATTTTAGCTGGAAAAGTTGACTTTTTTGCGGGAACTTTATATATTCTAAAAGCTTATAACAAGAGGAGGAATGGTATAGAATAAACGGTTAAAGGACGTATAATTAGTTTAGGTTTGATGCGAAATTTATAACTTTAGAAACGGCCTTGTAACTGTGAGTTCTGGTATTCCTTTTTTTGTGTACAGATCGGGATCTTCTCGAAAATTATCCGCTAATCCTCTCAAGTATATCCATTTTTTAATTTTCCTGATAATAATTTTGTCCGGTTCTCTTCTCGCCTCGCCTCTTTATAAAGATATTGAAATAATTAACTCGGATGATAATGGGATTGCCTTCCGTCTCAATATTGTTAACCCGGACAAATATATATCACTGGCTGCGGAAGCGAAAGGTGATATATTCTCAATTCCGGTTTTGATCGCTTTACCTCCCGGCACTGTTCCCTTTGTGACTAATGCCACGGCATCAAAGGCCATCACGCCGGGCTCAAACATATCGTCGTACTCCGGCAGCACAATTCTTGCGCACATTTCAGGTACCACGGAAATCCGCGGGCGCAGTATTGCCACGATCGAAATTTTTCCGTTTTATCAGGGGGCCTTTTACGGGCGGGTTGATGTCGAGGTGGAATTCCGGCGTCAGGCTGCCGCCGTCCCCGCCAATGACGTTTATGCTGCCATCGAAGGCAAGGTTTTTAATCGCATATTCGATTACACCATCCTCAACTTTGAGCAGGCGGGCAGCTGGCCGGTATATAAGTCGCGGCCCGCGGCCAAGATGTCTCAGGATGTTTTTGTTCTGGCCGATGAATGGTACAAAATCAGCACCTCAGGTGGCCATATCGTTAAGATCACCGGCACGCAGCTTCGCACCGCCGGGCTCACTTTGAATTCCATCCGGAGTGATTCGCTGCATTTGTTCTACGGGCAGGGGAAACCTCTTCCAATAAGAAACATCGATCCGCGACCGCAGCTTGAAGAAGTGGCCATAAAAATTTATGACGGCGGCGACAATATTTTTGATGCAAACGACTACTTTATCTTTTTTGCCGAAGCGGCCGACCGCTGGGATTACCGGACAGGGGGGACGCCGGAGTATATTCAGAATCCATACACCGATATCAATTGTTACTGGCTGGGCATATCGGGCGGTTTCGGCACCGCCGGGTTACGGATAGTCGATCGGGACGGCTCGCCGACAGATTCGCCGGACACGGTCGTTCAGTCCACGATATTTTACAGCCGGTCCGAAAAAAATAAAATGCTCTTTACCGAGAATGACGGCCAGGTAACCGACTATTATGAATGGTACTGGTCCGACCAGAATAAAGACTCTTTTTATGTCAGTCTGCCGAATGCCACGCCGCTTGAACCGGCCAGCGTTAAATTACGGGCCATTGCCCTTGACACCTACGGTGCGGTCACTCTGACGGTTAACGGTATTGCCGCCTCCAAGATTTCATCCCAGTCACCGGTGTTCACCTTCGAGACCAATCGACTTGCCGCAGGCGTCCTGAATAAATTCGTTTATACGGTCGGTGATAATTATCAGGCCCCGCCCTATTTCGATTACTGCGAAGTCGCCTGTGCCGGGAGTCTTAAACCATCCGGCGATATTCTGGATGCGGCCGTTTCCGGTTTGTCCGGGCTCGGGGAGTTTATTATTACCGATGGTTTCTCCGGTGCACCAATGATATTCGACATCAGCGAGATGTCCAGCCCGGTGAACATCATTAATTATAATGAAAATTCGGGTGAAATCGTTTTTCAATCGCCTGCCGGGGGGATTGATCCGGCAAGATTTTATTTGTGTCCTCCCTCAAAATTTTATACCGGGGCCGTTATAGAAAAAGTCACGGCGCCGCTTTTGACGGAAAACCTGGTCCAGACCGATATGATTATTATTGCTCCGCGCCAGTTTGTCCCAATGCTGGACGATTATAAACAATACCGCGAGAATCGTTCAGATATAAGAGTATCGATCGTGGCACTGGAAAATATTATCAATCAATTTTCATATGGTTTGTATGATCCGACCGCGATTCGTGATTTTCTTCGATTCGCCTACCTGAATTTCCCGGAGCCCGCGCCGTCGGCGGTATTATTGGTCGGCGATGCCAGCTACGATTTCGAGGATAATTTATTGACGGGGACGTCTAATTATATTCCGCCTTTCATTCACGAGCTTGACCATACCGCGTCCGATGACAATTATGTATACTTCGGCGAATTCGGTTTTCTTGACGGCGACAGTACTTATCTCGACGGCAATGATGATCGCGGCTATGACATGATGGTGGCGCGCTGGCCGGTTCGTAATTCCGCCGATCTCAATACGATTTATGATAAAGTCCGTTCGTATGAATCATCGACCAATTACGATACCTGGCGAACCACCATAACTCTCGTAGCCGATGATGAATATGGTTCGGGCGGCCACTATGAAGGGTTGACACATACCAGGCAAACCGAAACGCTTGAAAACGGGCATCTTCCCGCCGCCTTCAGGCGCAACAAAATATACAGCTGGGAGTACCCCTTCAATTCCGAGCGCGCCAAACCGGATATAAATGAAGCCATCGTTAAAAGCGTCAATCAGGGAACCCTGCTGATCAACTATGTCGGCCACGGTAATCCCGACACCTGGGCGCATGAGCGCATTTTCCTGAAGGGAACCGACCTGCCCCGGCTTTCCAACAACGGGCGGCTGTCATTGTTCTATGCGGCCTCATGTTCGATCGGGCTTTTTGACGATCCCCGGCGGGAGGGAATGGCCGAGGAACTGCTCCGCATGCCCGGCGGGGGAGCTATCGGCGTTATGGCCGCGACCAGGCTGGTTTATTCGGGCGATAACGGAGCTCTTAACCGCCAGGTTTTCGACATCCTTTTTTATGTCGATGACCTTTCAATTTGCCAGGCGCTATATGCCGCCAAAACATATCGGCAGTACAGCAGCGGTTTTCTGCAGCAGAGACTGAATGACCGGAAATTCGCTTATCTCGGAGACCCGATGCTTTATCTGGGAACACCCCGATATAAATTGTCATTCAGGGAATATCCCGAGATGCTCAGGGCGCTGGATACGCCGTATGTGGCGGGGGAGATTATTGAGGCGGCCTCGGGGAATCATGTCAATATGAACGGCCGCGCCGAAATATTTATACATGACTCGGAACTCAAGAAAACACATCTGGGTGTCAATGACAACGGCGATGTGGTCGACAGCCTCACCTACGCAAAAAGCGGCCCGCTTGTATACAAGGGATCGGTGGAAATTGTCGACGGCTATTTTGATTTCTCTTTTATCGTGCCGCTGGACATTGGTTATGGCGGCGCCGGGGCGGCCATTTTTGCCTATGCCGTTTCCGACCTATTCGATGGTTTCGGGCTGGTGGATTCGATTCCGGTTTCTTCGGAAGTCGTGGTTCCGCAGGACAGCCTGGGGCCGGTTATTTCCTACAGTTTCGGGAACCGAGAAAATTTCATTTCCGGGGATAATATCTCGGCCGACGAGCCGCTGGTTCTCCGGCTGGCCGATTCTATCGGCATAAACCTGACCGGGGGCGCGGGTCACGGAATTACGCTTTGCATTGACAATGCCGTTGAAAATATAATAAATTTGACCGATCTTTTTCAGTATGATGCCGGGAGCTATATTTCCGGCGAAATTAGATATGAAATTACGGGTTTGAACCCGGGGAGACATTTGTTCAAGGTGAAGGCATGGGATAACGCCAATAACTCGGCCACGGCCGAATTCGAGGCGGCCGTCGCCGAACCCGGCGACTTTGCCTTGATGGATGTGCTGAATTATCCCAACCCGATGGAGGAACGGACGACATTTTCATTTTCGCTTTCATTCCCGGCCCGAAGAGTCAGCTTGGAAGTGTTTACTTTGTCGGGCAGGAAAATTATGAATTATGAGGAAAACATGGTTTCGGCCGACTATCATGAGTTCTATACCTGGAACGGTCATGATGCCGACGGTGATCGTGTTGCGACCGGAGTATATATTTATAAGGTTACAGCTTTTTCGATGAATACTGATGATGTAATAGAGTCATTTGGGAAAGTTGTTGTTGTCAATTAACGCTGTTCGGAGGAAGTTTTGATGCGAAGACTTACAGGCATAATCATAATTGCTCTGGCAATTGTATCTTTTGGCGCTAATGCCTATGCTCAAATATCAAGTGCTGCGGTTTTGTTTCTGCGCATTGCAGCCGGAGCGAGAGCCGCCGGAATGGGAGAGGCGTTTGTCGCCATCGCCGATGACGCCACCGCCACCCACTGGAACCCGGCCGGTCTCGGTCAATATCCTCTGTCGGACAAATGGGATGAGGTGGAATTACCCGACAGCCTTCGCCCATTGACCGCCATCACTCTTTATAAGGGCGAAGGCCCCGAGTCGGATTATCGCAAATTCGATATCTGGGCGATTTCTTCCAAGGGGCTGGTACGCTATGCCGACGGCGAGTGGGTGCGATATGATGTCGTCGAGACCAAATCCGACCAAACAGTGGAATCGATAATACGAAAATATACCGGCCTGATCGGCGATATCAACGATGAGAACCTGGCCGTCATGATGAACCGGGTCGGGGAATTAAACAATGAATTTCCGAGAGAGCAGATAGACACGCTGGAAAGCATTGTGAGCACTTTTCTGGCCAAGGATTACCCGGACACTTCCGGAATATACAATGCGTTTGATTCTCTCAAGACACTCTATAATATGTGCCGGGTCGACGGCGAAAAGCTTGACGAGGCCTCGATTATGATAAAAAAGGCGGTCAAGGATTCCGTGATTCGCGAAACGGAAGCCGACAAAATCCTGTTTGCTCTGGAAAAAGCGATCTGGAAATATATCCCGAGGGACCTGACGATTCCCTACAATATAAATTTCACCGGCAAGTTAAATGATGTTGCCTCCGACGGCAAATATCTCTGGGTGGCAACCGATTCAGGATTGTTCCGATATCGAGACGGCTGGCAAAAGCTCGGCATTGATTATGGTTTCCCCACGAACAGCATAAAAAACATCACCCTGTATAAAAAGCTGGCCTTCCTGGGGACAGATACCGGGCTGGTTCTGTATGATGCCGGCGCCGTCACCTACTTCGGCGCTGAGCATGGCCTGCCGCATCTTCCGGTATCGGGAGTAGCGGTTGACAATGAAAAGCGCGTCTGGGCGGTAATCGGCGACGATTTGTACCAATACGACGGAGCCGTGTGGAGGAATTATATCGAAGCCCCCATGTCTTCAATGCCCGGAACGGATAAGGTTTACGATCTTATGAAGATTTTTGATACCCCGGCCGAACGGGAGCGATATCTGGGGAAATACAAAGACTTCAACCCCGAACTGCCGGATCTTTTCGAGCAGACTGCCGACAACATGAGTGATTCGATTATGGTCACTGACAGTTCGGCTATGATCACCGACAGCTCTGTCATGGTCACAGATAGTCTGGCAATGGTGAGTGATTCAGCCGGGGCAAAAGTGCCGGCGGATTCCTCGATGCAGGCGACGGTCGCAAGGTTGAAAGAGGCCGCCAAGGCGGAAGTAAAATCGGAACAAAAAGTCAAAATCCCGCTTACGGCCGGCCTGAAATTTAAAGTATATTCGATGGAAGTCGATCATTTCGGCAGTCTCTGGGTCGGTACTGAATACGGCGTTCTGAAATTTACCGGCAAGAGTTGGAAGCGTTATGGTTACCGCAAGTATCCGATCGAAAATGATATCACTGTTTTTGATCTGGCTCTCAGCAAAGTAAAGGGAGATTCCACCCGCGCCCAGCGTTTGGCGGAGAATATTTATAGCGTCAATGATCTTCAATCGGATACACTTAAGGCGGGGACGACAATCGATATATATGCCAATCCGGCCGGCGCCCGCATATACGATATTCATTCCTCCGGAAGTAAGGTCGTCTTTGCCACCGGTAATGGAACCATTTATTTCGACGGCATATGGGGATTTTATGATGCTCACGGTCTCGGCGACAGGATCGTTTATTCAATCAATGAAGAAAGCGATAACCTGTGGTTCCTGGGCCGGGATAAAATCGATATTAATGCCGATGCCACCAGTGAAATAACACTGATGCATGTCAACTGGCTGCCGGAATTGGCCAATGATATCTATTATGAATTTTTTGGTTTTGTCCAAAATGTCGAGGGGTGGGGGACGATAGGTGGCAATATTACCTATTTAACCTATGGCAAAATAATTCGGACTACAGAAACCGGCGTTGAGGAAGGTGACTTTACGGCCTATGATGTGGCTCTTACCCTATCCTATGGTATTCCGCTGACATCATCGCTTTCGGGAGGGATTTCGGCCAAGGTGATTTATTCGCATTTGTCGGAACTCGGCGCCGCCGCCGAGAAGGGGAGTGGCACCTCGACCGGTCTGGCACTTGACCTGGGCCTGCTATATCGAATCGATCCGCGCATGACGCTTGGCCTGGCGCTGACCAATCTGGGGCCGGATATTTCCTATATCGATGTTTCGCAGGCCGACCCGCTTCCGCGAAATCTGGCCGTCGGTCTGGCATGGAAAATGATACAATCGCAGTACAATGAAGTGCTTTTCACCATCGAAGCCAATAAATCGCTGGCCGATCGCGACAAATCAATTCTCCAGGATTTCCGTGATGTTGTCGCCAATCCGCAGGATGAGCTTAAAGGATTTATAGCCAATCCTTTTACCATCGGCGGCCTCAGCAAGGAATTCAAAGGCGTAATTATCAACGGCGGTATTGAGTACAAGTACAGTTCCTTTATCGCTTTCAGGGCAGGGTATATTCATGATGAAGAAGGCGAGGTCAACACGCCGACCCTCGGCTTCGGACTGGCATATAACATGTTCAAGTTTGATTTCGCATATATTCCCTCCAGTGAAGATGTTCCGCTGGCCAATACCATGAGGTATTCGCTCTCGGTGAGGTGGTAATCATCATGAAACGGAGCGAATAAGACCATGAAAAAAACAGGATTATATACAGTACTACTGGCAGTGATGGCCCTGTCATCGTCTGTTTTCGGCGACGGGACAAAGGTACTGGAGCCTCTCTCAATAGAACAAAAGGCGATCGATCCAAATGATCCGCGCGTCGTCTTAAACGGTTTCCATTCGAAGCCGTCGCCGCGCAATATCCTGAATCTTGAACGTGAGCACCCCTGGTCGCTTCCCAAGATGAATGCCGCCGCCGCGGCCGTGGATACGATCAGACTTCTGGGCCTGAGGTTCGATTTTCTGAATGAGAGTCCGGATAATCCTCTGACGACCGGCCGCGGAAAGTTCGATCTGCGCGACACTCTTGCTTTCCAGCAGGAATTCGGGCATATGATCGATCCGTCGCCGCACGATAAAAAATATTTTGACAAACATTTCGAGGCCCTGCGTAATTATTATTTCTTCGTTTCAGACGGCAGGATAGAATTGGTCTGGGACATTTATCCGCAGGCCGACTCGGAGGCTTATCATCTTAACAATACCATGGGATATTATGGCTCGCAGAACCCATACTTGGGCCTGACCGAATATTTTATAGACTGTTTCAGGTTAGTCGATACTATCGATGCTAATGTTCGATTTGCCGATTATGATTCATACTTCCTGTTTCATGCCGGTTCCGACCGGCAGAATGATATCGGTTTTCCCTCGACTCCTTCCGATTTTTACACCGGTTATATTTTCCTGATTGACTCGGCCCTCTATCTCGACAATAACGGGATCGACTCAACGGCGGTCGTCGATGCCCTGATTATGCCGGAGACGGCCAGCCAGGATAACCGGGCCACCGCTCTTAATGCGGTCATAGCCCACGAGTTCGGACACCAGCTGGGGCTGATTGATCTTTATCGAACCGACAATTTTTTCACCATGATCGGCGATTTCGGTCTAATGGATAATAACGGATTCGGAACCGGGGTCGATTTTGGTTTCGAGGTCGGCCGCGCCTTCGGGACATCGCCGATATACCCGATGGCCTGGTCTCGGGCCTTTCTTGGGTTCGATGATCCGGTGGTTTTCAGGCAGGGGACATCCATCGAAGTTGCGGCCGCGGAAATGGCCTCGGCCGGTACCAGAATCGGCAAACTGCCGATTTCGGAATTTGAATATTTCCTGATTGAAAACCGTCAGGAAGATATTGACGGCAAGACCACCGTTATTCTGGCCGATTCGACGACTTCGGTCATACTGGGGCCGAGTGACATCCAGCGTAACCTTACCGGTGAATATGATTTCCTGTTGCCGGGTTCGGGGATGCTGATCTGGAAAGTCGATGAGATTGTGGCATATTTGGATTATAATCGCAACGGATATAATAATTTCTTTGACAATCAGCTTCAACTGGATCCCGACCGCCCGTTTGTCAAGCTTATGGAGGCCGACGGACTGGTCAATTTCGGCGGTATTTACTATTCCGGTTACGGCACCGCAAAAGATATGTACTATGCCGGCAACAATACATCATTTACGCCCAATACGAACCCGCCGGCTGAAGGATATGGCCGAACCAATTCACATATTTATGTCAGCAATATTTCGGAGTCGGGAACGACCATGACCTTTGATCTGGAGCGTGATTTTGTGTCGGATGGTTTCCCGCAGCGGGCCGGATCGCCCGTTTACAGTTTGTCGCCGATTGCGGCCGATCTTGATAAAGACGGAACGACCGAGTTAATAGCGGCATCGGGAAGGAACGTAATCGTGGTGAATGAAGACAGCACCGATATTACACCGTCGTACGGCCCGCCGTTTCTCGATACATCATATGTCCTGAATATCGCAAATTATTACCTCTACTCGGACCCGATATCGGCATCACCGCCGGTTCAGGATTTCGGCGGCAATAATCCGGTTTATCCGGTGCCGATATTCGCCCGGACGCCGGAAAATATCACGGCCGGACCGGCCGTCGGTAATTTCGGACTTGATACCGATTCGCTGTTTGTGGCGGTGGCGGCCGGGAGATGGCTCTATGTTTATTCCACAAATGATGCCAACCTGGACGGCATGGCGGAGCGTAAATTCGATTCACTGAGCTATGGAAACCGGCCGATTGTCTGGATTTCATTCGGGGATTCACTGACGTTTGCCGCAGTAGATACAGCATTATCCAATGTTCGCCTGATTAATATTCCCGAAAGCGGAGGCCTGACCATGCCGGCATCGCCTATTATTGACGAGCCTGAATTCTATGGGGCGTCCAATATTGACTATAAGTATGCCCTGCTGGCTGGGGATTCTTTGGTTGTCAGGATGTACTATATTTACAGTGATACCGATTTTATCAGTTACGATCTCGAGGGACAGTACACTCTCGGCCCGGTGGCGGCGGATCTGAATCGCGACGATCTTCCAGAGGTTATTATGGCCACTCCTGAAGGCGACGTCAAAATAGTGACGATAGACGCGGCAAACAATTCTTTGAGTCTTTATAATTCGATCAGCCTCGGTGATTCCATTTTTGTAAATCCAATCGTGTCCGATCTCGATGAAGACGGTTATCCCGATATTATTTTCGGTGGCAGAAATAAGATACTTGCGCTTGACAGAAATCTGGTAAATCTCATGAATTTCCCGCTGGTAATTGACCGGAGCTTTCCCAATTCTTATGTGATTTCATCGCCGGTTGTTGGCGATATCAACAGGGACGGCGTCAAGGATATCGTGGTCTCTACTTCCGGCGGGCGCTGTTATGCCTTCAGCAGCAAATATTCATTCGATGAAGCGTTGTTATTCGGTTTCCCGCTGGCAGCGGGGGGGTTGGAGATCGGTTCGCCCGTACTGTTCAAGAAAACCAACGGCGGCGGCCTGGGTTTTCTGGGAATCGACGGCTGGTTTTACTCATATGATGTGAGTTTTGATTCGGCTAAAGCTGACTGGCCGATGGCCGGCGGCGGGCCGACACACCAGTACTATCTTCCTGACAGCAGGCTCAAACCGGTGGCGACCTATGCCGATAAGCTGCCCGATGACAAATTTTTCTGTTATCCCAACCCGACTTATGACGGCCGGACCACTATCCGCTTCTTTGTCGGGGACGATGCTGATGTCACCATGAACATTTATGATATGTCGGGCAAAAAAGTTTCCGACGAATATAATTTGACCGGCCGGGCCGGTTCATATGAAGAAATGATGTGGGATGGTTCGTCGCTTCCATCCGGCGTTTATCGCTGTGTCATCGAAGCCGATTTTGCCGGGGAAACGTTGACCTCATTTACCGATATAGCAATCATTAAGTAGGAGAGATAAAATGAAAAAGGTACTTTTAACCGTTATGATGCTGGCCCTGCTGCAAGTACCGGTCCTGGCCTATGATTTGGAAAACAGTCAGCTGGAGCTGCAAATACAGGATTTGCGCAGCGGGGGAGCCGAGTATGTCAATACCTTTACCGGCGAGGGACAGCAGGGAGATGATTTCACTTTTGGTTTCGATGAGGCCGAGACTATTTATGAATATGATTTCAAATCGCCCAAGAAGGCCTTTATATATTCGCTTCTGGTTCCGGGACTGGGAGAACGGTACACCAAGTCCAATGTTTTGAAATCACTGTTCTTCCTTGGTGTCGAGGCCGGAATGTGGATGGGTTATTTTAATTATCATAATGACGGCCAGAAATTGTCGGATGATTTCGAGAATTATGCTGATGGCAATTGGAATGAGCAGGCTTATCGTGACTGGCTGGCTGCAAATAATTTCAATGAGGAAGACCTGACGCATCAACTCCCGGAAACAAGAGATCAGCAATACTATGAAATGATCGGTAAATACGATCAATTCAGGGCGGGGTGGAGTGATTTTGATCCGGATTTATATGACTCGACCGAATCGCCGGTGCGGCTCACTTACAATCTTGATCGGCAGAAGGCCAACGACAAGCTTGACCAGGCCAATAATTTTATTATTCTGTCGATGGTGAATCATCTGCTTTCGGCCTTTGATTCCGCTCTTGCGGCCAAACGTCATAACAAGAGTAAATCCGCCGAGATGTGGCTTTCGGTCAGGGCCGATATGCAAAAATATTCAGCCACAGAATCTATACCAATCTTAAAGATTTCATGCAGGTTCTGATATGAAGATATTTTGCAGAATAGCAGTCATAACGGTTTTCTCTATTCTCACGGTCGCCATAGCCGGCCGTAATTGCCGGGCCAAAATCGACCTGCCGATCTCTCCACTTTATGGGCCGGTCGAAATGGCCGTCAATGATAATTTTCAGATGAAGAAATTTGATGTTCCTGGGGATGAGCCGGCGGCGGCTCCGGCCGGGTCAAAATCCATTTCGAAAAGCAAGGCCGTCTTCCTGTCATTGCTTATGCCCGGCGCGGGTCACTTTTATCTCGAGGAAAAGGGGCGGGGTGAGGTGTTTGTGGGTGCCGAAGTTGTTTCATGGGCTGGGGTAGCGGCTTTTCAGATTTACGGCAAATGGAAAGAAAACGACTATATCAATTACGCCGAGAAACATGCCGGAATTGATCCGGCCGGGAAGAATGAAGATTTTTACAAAAATCTGACTTTCTATGATTCACGCGAAGATTATAATACGGCCGGACGTGTTATTGATCCAGGCGATCCCTACTATTACAACACCGCCTCTTTTTATTGGGACTGGGACACCGATAACAGCCGGAATTCGTACCGCGGGATGCGCAACGACAGCGAAACCGCCTATCGCAACCGTGATTTCATGATCGGAATGGCGGTATTGAACCGGATTATTGCCGGTATCGATGCCTTCCGCCTGGCGCGGAAAAAACTTAATTCTCGGGTCGATAAATTCCGAGGTGATCTTGGCAATGATGTCAAACTGAGTTTTAAAGCTAATCCTTTTGGAAGCAACCCCAAAGTTTCAATAAAATTGACCAGACGATTTTAATGACAAAAAGGTCATTGACGCATATTTTTCTTCTCCTGCTGGCGCTTCAGGGATTAATATCTGCCGGATGCCGGCCAAAGTCGGGTCCCGGTGAGGAAGCGCCATTCGCCGGTAAACCATATGCGATCATCTATGAAAATCGAATTACGACTGATGTCATCGGCCAGAAACTTTCCGATCCAATCGGGCTGGCTTCCGATGATGCCGGAAACCTGTATGTCGTGGATGCCGGAAATAATCGCTTGGTAAAATTCGATCGCGAATTGAAACCGATGAGAGAAACCGGCGGATACGGGATTTCGGAGACTTTGTTCAACTCCCCCAACTATATTTCAATCGACAATAATTTGAATCTCTATGTTGCGGATGCCGGCAACAGGCGAATCTCAATCTATGATACCCGCCTGAATTATGTAAACATGATTGATTTTTTCGATGCCGATGATCCCGCCAGGTTCGGCCGTCCGGGAGGTCTGGCCATCAATGAATACGGCGAACTTTGGATATCCGATCCCGACAACTCGCGGGTGGCTGTTTTCGACAGCAATACCGAGTTTGACCGGTTTGTCGGCGATGTCCGGACATATTCCGGCCTTCTGCTGACGCCGGGGGCGGTTGCCCGCGGCCTTAAGGGGCGGATCCTGGTCAGCGATGAAGGCAAGGGAAGAGTCTATGCCTTCGACAGTTTTGGAATTTATCTTTTCGATTTTGGCTATGATGTTTTCAAGCGTCCGGCGGGGTTGAAGGTCGATAAATATGGTAATATTTGGGTGGTCGATTCCAAACTGTCTTCGGTTTTTTGTTTTGACCGCGATGGAATATTGCTTTATTCTGTCGGGGAGTATGGCACCAGCGGCGAATATGAATTGAACCAGCCGGGCGATGTGGCGCTTCTCCCGGGTGATCGTATTGCGGTAAGTGATACCGGTAATGATCGAATCATGATTTATAAGATTATCTATCCGGAGTAATGTCCAGAGATAACAAAATTCCTTATCAGCCTGCCGCCCTGATATTTCTGATTATTCTTATATTCTTTCAAAACATAAACGGGGCTGTCAGGATTTTAAAGGCGGATGAGGTCAAATCGCGGATCAGATTGCATAACGGTCCGATTGTTAGTGACTCCGACAGCCTGATCGCCGATGGTCTTCTGCTTGTGCGGGATGCCGATTATAAGATCGACTACATCGAGGGAGTCCTGACATTATCATCGCCTCATAATGAATATCAGCAACTAACAATTTACTATACCCCGCTTCCGGCGTGGCTCAAGAAACAATACGGCATAATGCCGGGTCAGGCCGACAGACCGCTCCCGAGCGTTGAACCGCCCGTAACTTCGCTTACGGTTCCGGGAAAGGCCCGCGATGAGGCCTTGGTATCTATTAGCGGGGCCAAGAAGTTTTCCATTATTTCCCAGACCGGGGGGACCTCGCAATTTAATCAATCATTGGAAATGACGATTCGGGGTGAAATCTCGCCCGGCCTGGAGATAGCCGGGTCGGTCGCCGATCGCGGATATGACCCGGCTTATGGCGCCATAAACAGCCGCATAAGCGAATTGGATAAACTGAATCTGAAAATTTACTCCAAGACTTTTTATTCCGAAATCGGAAATTTGGAATTCAATCAATCATCCGCATATGGCGGTTCGCCGCCAAAACAGGTCAGCGGTATCAAGGCCGCGGTTAAGACCGGTCACTATGATGTTTCGACCATGTTCGGCCGTCCCAGGGGCAGATTTAAGACAGTCAGGTTTCAAGGGCAGGATCGAATCCAGGGACCATATCGAGTCGCCGCTGAAAATCGGTCCGAGGCCATTGTACCCGGTTCCGAAAAGGCCTGGGTCGATGGACAGCTACTTGAGCGCGGCGCGGATAAAGACTACATTATGGATTATCCTGCCGCGACCATAACTTTCACCCCCCGCATTCTGGTTGATTCGCGATCGCGAATCGAAATCGATTTCGAACCGCTGACCTCGGATTATCAACGGGAAATATATCAGGCTTCTGGCGGCGTAATGTCCGCAGATTCGACCGTATTTTTCAAAACGGGCTTTATTCGCGAGGGCGACAGCCGTGACCGTCTGAAGGTGGGCGAGCTTGGCGCCGAAGATATTGCTTTGCTTGAAAATATCGGCGATTCGGTTTCATTCAACACCAGAGACGGCGCCGTTTTTGACACCAACGGTTCCTACATGGAAAGGTTCGATACAACCGGAGACCGCTATTTTGAATATGTCGGGGACAGTGCCGGAGAGTACCGGGTGGCTTTCAGTCCGGTCGGCAGCGGCGATTATCTTTTTGACGGTAATGACATCTACCGTTATGTGGGGAGGAACAATGGCGACTATCTGCCGGTGATCAAAATACCGGTCCCCGAGCGTGAAGATTATTTTGAAACGGAACTGGGTTTAAAGCCGTGGGAGAGCAGTCGTTTCAATATTATAATGCGACATAGCAGTTATGATCGGAATCTGTATTCTGCTTTAAATGATAATAATAATATCGGCGGGCAGTATCTTTTCCTGGCCGGTGTCGGCGGCAGGCCGACCCTCTATCCCGATAAATCCGGCCTTGATTTTTCCGCCAATATAATTAATAAAAATTTCAAAGCCCGAACCCGTCGCAACCGGCCGGACAGGGATAGGGAATTTCTTATTCCGGATAATTTGAGGCCGCTGGGTGATGAAAGGGAATATGATCTGGCATCCTCGATTATAATTCCAGGGCCATACAATTTCCATTTTAATTCGGCCCTGCTTGATTATGATAATCAATTCAATTCCTACTATGGCGCCGTAATGCTGTCGCCGGATAATATCAGTTCGCTGCTTCCCATGTTGAGATATCGGAGGCTGACGGCGCGGTATGACACGGCCGATGTCGCGCTTGAGGGAGTGAATGAGACCTATAATGTGGGCTTGAACTATGATATCACCGATAAATCCGGCGTCACAGCCGGATTTGGTCATGACCGGCGGCAGAATCAGTATTATGGCACGTTAAGAGGAACTACCGAAAAGAAGTACAATATTGCATATCGATACGGGCCGGCCCGGATCGAGCTGGAAAAATATGATGAAGATACGCTGCTTGCGGACTGGAAAAATATTGTCGCACGCCACCAGGGGAGACTGACCATCCTGGGCAAGATCGGGGATGTGGGCGGTGAAGTTTATCTTACGGCGCGGCAAGTCAATTACGGTGATCTGATCGAGGAGCAGTTGATGGCTCGAGTGAGGGGAACCTATTCACCGGTCAGACAAAATCTGGTGGTTGGCGCTTCATATGCCCTATCCGACGAAAACCGGTTTGAACGGGGGGTTCGTTATATCGAGGTCGAATCGGGGCAGGGGCAGTTCATTCTTGTCGATGGTCAGTACATACCGGACGCCGACGGCAATTACATCGAAATCGAGGAAATTCATTCTTCGCAGGCGCAAGTGAGCAAGGGCGAGAAATCGTTTCAGTTTTTCTATAATCCGACCGATGTGTATTTGAAATTGACGACCAACAGTACCGAGGATTTGCTCGAATCGGGGAACCGGACACTGCTCTGGATGCTGCCTTTTTATTCCGACGGAGATCAGCCATATTTACTGCGCCGATTATCGTACCAGGGAGAAACCAAGCTGCTGCATTATGCCGACTACTACTTTTTCAATCTGACGTCGTCATATAATTTTGAGAGCCGGCGAATCGGCGGTTCCGACTTTAATAAATCCGAATCAGCAATTAAGGGCGCCTTGAATGAGGCTTCCGGTGAATGGCGTTTTATTGAGGAGGGGAATTATTTCAGGTATAAGCACGACAGTTATTATTCTTCACCGGACAACATCGATGGCTATAAGGTTCAGATGAATGTCATCAGGATTTTTTCGGGCGGACAGCTTAACGGATCGGCGGCATATCGCTTTGCCGAAGATGAGAACGGCGCCAGAAGCAAGCAGTACATTGTCACCGTTAATCCCCGGTTGCGATTGGTTGCGGGCGGGGAAACATCGATCAAACTGGAGGGATACCGGCAGGATATCAAAGCAGCGGGATTTGTCTCATACCGCCTGATTGATAACAGATATGGCGGCCGGGGGTTCATCTGGTCGATTCGCTCCGATTACAGAGTCAAAAAAGACCTGCGAATAAACATCTCCTTCAGCGGGCGGCATTCCGACGACAGAAAACCAAGAATCACCGGACGGGGAGAGATCATTGCGAGCTTTTAAATACATAATATTGATCAGCCTGATCGCTTGTGCTGCCCTTGCCGGAGATGTTCGCGTTGTCTTCATGGACGGTGAAGCGGGATGGAAACGAAAGGTCGAAAGTAATGCCCGCGGTATGAAAAATCCGGAAGATTCTCTGTCGCTGTTCCTCACCGAGCAGGGTTTTCTTGATAATGAAATACAGTTTTCCGATGGCGATACCGGGATGTTATTAAATGTTCGATTCGGCCCCCGGTACTATATCGGGAAAATTATTATTGAAGGCGAAATAAGTGATACAATTACGATTGAGTCGCCGCTTTCCTACGGAATTATCAGCAGTACGCTTGATGAATTTCTTAGACCCTATCAGGAAAGCGGGCGATATTATGTGTCGATGATTCCGGCACGATTCGAGAAATATAATGACAAAATTGATGTTTATATGAAAGCGGCCGAGGGACCGCTGGTCCATGTCTCGAATATCGAATTTGTCGGACTGAAGAGAACCGATGTTGATTTTATGAGAAAGCTTGTCGGCATTAACCGGGGCGATATCATCTCCATGGATAATATCGACCGGTCACAGAGTATTCTGGGACAACTTGACTTTGCAGGACTGACCGGCCCGCCTGAAGTTATTCCTGATGCGGGCTATGAGACGGCTCGCATCCGGTATAGCCTGAGTGAAAAGCAGCAATTTTATTTTGAAGGGGCGGCCGGGTATATTCCTGAAGATGACGGCTACTATGTCTGGTATCTAGATATAAAAGGCAGAAATCTCTTTGGGCGAGGGCAGAGGGCCGGGTTGCTGGGTGATTCCCGGGAAAAATATAAATCTATTTTCCGGGTGTACTACGGACAGCCGCTCTTCCTGCTTGGACCGGGGAATATCCAGTTGAATATTCAGACGCGTGATTATCGCGACCAATTTTATGAATTCGCACTCGGCGCCAGATATGAGTTGTCAGCCGGGATCGGGCTGATGCTCAATACCGAGTTGGGTTGGAAAAATGTAGAGCCATCATCGGCCCTGCTTCGATCATTTCGCGTGTACGAAGTCGGAGTGGGCGCAAAAGCCGGCCGAATCGATAACAGCTGCGGCGCCCCGGTTTCATTTGCACTTGAGTGGCAGGTTAAGTACTCCGGACGAAGGTACCGCCAGAAGGCCGACTCGGTCTCGCTGGAAAGGGCCATTTATAATGATTCCCGGGCCTTTCTTAAGGCCGAAGCGGCTGCCACCGCGCTTGGTGTTTTCGGCGGCTATCAGGCCGGCGCGGTTTATGATATTGAGAGTTCCGAAAAGCCGCTGCCGGTATCGGAGCTGGTTCTTTTCGGCGGACCGGGAACGCTTCGGGGCTATCGTAACGATCAATTCTCGGCCCAGCGGCTGATACTGTCCACGTCAGAAATTAGACTGTTTTTCGCCCGAAGCGATTACGTTTATCCTTTTGTCGACGGCGCATATTATGAGAGATATGTTCTTGATCAGGAAAATATATATGTCAAAGAGGATGATATTAAATTCGGTTACGGTATCGGCATCAAACTGACATCAGGCAGTCGCGACCTCAAGCTTGAATTTTCATGGGCGGAAGGCGCAAAATTCGCCGAACCGCGTCTGATAGTCTCGTTTTCGGGACAGTTTTAATTATTGACTAATGATGCCTTCGATCTTATCGTGGGCAGGTGTATAAACTTTTTTCCGTTCTGCAATTGGTCAGGTTTCACAATTGCCTTCTGGCGGGCGCCGGCGTATGGGTCGGCGGATACCTGACAATCCTTCCGGATCGCGAGATCAGTCTTTACCTGGCTTCGCTGGCGGTTGCTCTGGTATGTGGGGCGGGAAACGCTTTCAATGATTACCGGGATATCGAATCCGACCGCATCAATCATCCCGGGCGGCCCCTGCCGTCAGGCAAGCTGTTGCCGTCCGAG
This sequence comes from candidate division Zixibacteria bacterium HGW-Zixibacteria-1, assembly GCA_002838945.1. Taxonomy (NCBI): domain Bacteria; kingdom Pseudomonadati; phylum Candidatus Zixiibacteriota; species candidate division Zixibacteria bacterium HGW-Zixibacteria-1. The sequence continues at coordinate 100,430 of PGXB01000002.1, read as the reverse complement.
GCGTTGTTGACTGCAGGCGTGCTGGCCGTTTTTTCAATAATAATTTCTGCTTTGGTCGGCCCGGTTCTGCTGTCAGTTATCATCGCGCTTATTTTATTATTATTTCTATATAGCCTTAAAATTAAGAAAATGCCGTTTTGGGGAAATCTGACGGTGGCCGTTGCAGGGGCCACTTCTTTTGTCGTCGGGGGAATCCCGGCAGGAAAGGCAGCTTTGACGATGTTTCCCGGTGTCTGGATCCCGGCCCTTTTTGCGCTGATTTTTCATTTCGGCCGGGAAATGGTAAAGGATGTTGCCGATCTGGAAGGCGATATGAAGGAAAACATAAGGTCGCTTCCGGCAATATTATCCACATGCGCGGCACTGGGAATCATGACTTTCGTAATATTTGTGTTGATAATCTTAACAATTGTGCCATTACTATTTAATTGGTATAATCAAACTTATGGATATATCGCCATATTTTTGGTCGATATTCCGCTGGTCCTGATAATTGCGTTTTTGTGGGTTTCGAAGAGGCAGAATCGTTTTGGACGGGCCGCGACCCTGTTTAAGTTGTTGATGCTTGTCGGGTTAATTGCATTCGTGGCGGGAAAAAGTTAGGAAAATTTTGAAACCGACAAAAACTGTTGTGGTATAAGATACATTATAACGATGGGTAAGCCGTAACGAAAACGACTTTGTTGCTGTCTAACCGGAGATTAGTATTGGGCTTGCTTTAAATGAATGAAGATAAACATAAATATAGACGAATAATTATTATCCTGATTCTGGCGACGGCGCTCTCTGTTACATCAGCCGCTGCTTCAGAGATCAGCCTGACCGGAAGCGTCAATAAAACCGATATCGCTTTCGAAGACAGTGTGACGTTGACGGTCGAGATCAAATGGCTCGGTGATATCACCGCCTACAATTTTCAGGTTCTGCCACTTCCCACTTGTGAAAATCTGAAGGTTGCCGGTACCAGTTCATCGATTTCCAGCAAGACAAGTGAAGGGCAGGGCATCACTATCAGGACATTTAAATATGTTTTGCGGCCGACCCAAGCCGGAGTAGGAACAATCGAGCCGGTAACACTTGACTATGTACATGTGCCCGACTCCACGACCGGCCAGCTTGCCACCCAGCAATTTAAGGTTCTTATCGCGGCTCCGTTGCTGAGGGGCAACGAAACCAACCTGCCTTGGTTTGCCAAAATTTTGATTTTGCTGGCGGCACTGGTGGTGGTTGTTGTAGTTATCATCATCATTGTGAGGAAAAAGTCGGTCCGGGTAGAACCGGAGATTACGCCCGGTCAGAAATTTTTGGAAGAGCTGGAAAATGTCAAGCGAGATTTTTCCAACGATCGCAAACAGTTTTTCACTCGTTTGCATCGAATTCTTGTGATTTATCTGGAAAACAGCCACAATCTTAACTTGTCAGGAAAGACCACGCAGTTGATGCTGGCTGAAATGGAGCCGCTTGAAATGCCGGTCGTTTTGAAGGAGAAGATCGGGCAGTGGCTGATGCAGGCCGACAAGGAGAAATTTGCACCCGGAACCGGTTCGCCGGGCGATGTGGTTCGGCTGGCGACAGAGATTGATGATATATTCAGAAAATAAATGTTGTCATAAATTGGAGGCAAAATGAACAAGGACATTGAACAGATTCAGGCGGTTGTCGAGAAGGAATCGGTATTTGTCGAAAAATTGCTTTCACAAATCAGTAACGTAATTGTCGGCCAGAAATATATGGTGGAGCGACTGCTGATGGGCATTCTGGCCGACGGCCATGTGCTGCTGGAAGGTGTCCCCGGTCTGGCCAAGACCCTTTCGGTTAAGACCTTGTCGGATGCCATTGATACGAAATTCCGGCGCATACAATTTACGCCCGATCTTCTCCCGGCCGATCTTATCGGCACCATGATATATAATCCCCAGAAGGGGGAATTTTCGGTCAAGAAGGGTCCGATATTTTCGAATATCATCCTGGCCGATGAAATCAACCGTGCTCCCGCCAAGGTGCAGTCGGCCTTGCTGGAAGCAATGCAGGAGCGCCAGGTGACAATCGGGGATAATACATATAAGCTGGATGAGCCGTTTCTGGTCCTGGCTACCCAGAACCCGATTGAGCAGGAAGGCACTTATCCGCTTCCGGAAGCGCAGGTCGACCGTTTTATGCTCAAGCTGAAAGTTACCTACCCGACCCCATCCGAGGAGCGTGAAATAATGGACCGGATGACCACCGGCAAACCGATCAAGGTCGATAAAGTGATTACACCCCAGGATATTGTCAACGCCAGAAAAGTCATTTCGGAAATTTATGTCGATGACAAGGTCAAGAAATATATCCTGAATATCGTCTTTGCCACTCGCGAACCGGAAAAATACGGTCTGGCATCAATAAAGGACTTTATCAGTTACGGCGCATCACCCCGCGCCACCATATATCTGAACCTGGCGGCCAAGGCGCATGCTTTCCTCAGGGGCCGGGGATACATCACGCCCGAGGATATCAAAGCTATCGGTCCCGATGTCCTGCGACACCGGATAATTATCACCTATGAGGCCGAAGCCGAGGAAAAGACCTCGGATGATATCGTACAGCAGTTGTTTGACACTATTGAAGTGCCATGATCGGCCGGAGAGCGCGCCATGGATCAGAAAGAGCTTTTCAAGAAAATCAGGCGGATCGAAATCCGTACCAAACGGCTGGTAAATGATCTTTTCTCGGGTGAGTACCATTCCACCTTCAAAGGGCAGGGAATGGAATTCGAGGAGGTCCGGCAATACCAGCCGGGCGATGATATTCGCCTGATTGACTGGAACGTCACCGCCCGAACGGGCTACCCCCACGTGAAGAAATTTCGCGAGGAGCGTGAACTTTCGGTTATCTTTCTGGTCGATGCTTCATCATCGGGCGCTTTCGGTACCCGCGAGCGGTACAAAGCCGACGCCGCCGCCGAACTTTGTGCCGTGCTTTCATTCTCGGCGGTCAAGAACAACGATAAGGTCGGGATGATAATTTTTACCGACAAGATCGAGAAATTCATCCCGCCCAAAAAAGGGAAGTCGCATGTTCTTCGCCTGGTCAGAGAGGTCCTTCATTTCAAGCCTGAGGGGACGCGGACCGACATATCCGGTGCGCTGGAATATTTCAATCGGGTCATCAAGAAAAAGTCGGTGGTGTTCCTGATTTCGGATTTCCTGTCGGAGGATTACATGACGCCGCTTCGGATCGCCAACCGCAAACATGATGTGATTGCCCTTAAGATATCCGACCCGCGCGAATTGCAGTTCGAAAATGTCGGGTTGATTGAACTTGAGGATGCCGAAACGGGGGAGACACTTCTGATTGATACGGCTTCGGACGCCTTCCGAAGCGATTTTGCGGCTCAGGCCGAGGCGGATAATTTCGGTTTGAAGCGATCATTGCGACTGATAAACCTGGATTTTATCCAAATTATCACCAATCAGTCGTACATACTGCCGCTGATCAACTTTTTCAAAATGAGGGAGAAAAGGCATTAATAGAGGCAAAGATATGGCTAACGGAAAATCATCAGCAATAATTATACTGCTTGTGAGCGTGATTACGCTGTGCCTGGTGGCGTACATGGTATTCATTTCATCAAGTAACGGCTCCGGGAGTGATTATCGGACCGAAAAGAACCTGGCCGGCGAGCTGGCCGACAACAACCTATACCAGGCGGCAATAGATGAGTACAATACAATCCTGACCGACCGCGCCCTCGACCCGGAAACCCGTGCCAATATCAATTATCTGATCGCCAAAATTTATTTTGACAATCTTCGGGATTATGAAAACGCGGCGGCGCATTATGTCAAGGCACGTTCGCTCAATCAGGACGGGAGTTTTTATGCCGAAGCCGGTAAAAACCTGGTTGCTTCGCTGGAAAAGATGGGACGGATTGTCGATGCCAAACGAGAACTCGATAAAAGCACCAATATCGACTCTGTCTATGCCGGGCATGAGGGCGATAAGATGGTGGCCAAGATAGGCGATGTGCCGATTTTTCTGTCGCAGTTGAATGAAGAGATACAGACGCTTCCGACCGAGGCGCAGAAGCAATTTGTCGGCAAAGAAGGCAAGAGGCTGTTTCTTAACCAGTACATCGGGATGGAGTTGATGTATCGCGCGGCGATACGCGAAGGGATGGAAAACGACCCTGATATTGCAAAGAAAAAAGAAATGCTCGAAAAGCAGCTTTTGATCGAGAAATATGCGGTCGAAAAGGTTATGCCGCAGATCAATATAGATACCACCGACATGAAAAATTATTATAAGGCCAATAAAGACGGCAAATTCGAGGGTAAACCGTACGATGAAGTGAAGGCGCAGGTGCTTATGAGCTATCAGCAGGAAAAGGCTCAGCAGGCTTTCGGAGAATATGTCGCCAAACTCTCGGCAGCCGAAAATGTGAAGATATTTGAGGAGAATGTAAAATAGCGGTGAGAAAGCATCTTCGAACCATTTTTTTGTTGCTTGCGATTCATGTCGTTTTGCTGGCGGTTTTTGCCGCTGTCCGGCTGACCGACCATGATGAGGGCCTGTATGCCATTGCTACCCGCATGGTGCATCTTGGGATGCAGCCGTATTCGGATTTCTTTTATATGCAGATGTCGATGATGCCGTCGCTCTTTGCACCCTTCGGAGCCGGTGGCTGGGAGTCGTTTTACCTCCTTCGCGGGTTCGCCGTGCTGGCCGGGCTTCTCTCCGCTATAATTTTAACGATCACAGTACATAAGATGACCGGTGATTCGAAGGCGACATTAGCGGCTCTATTCCTGTACGTTTTCAGCGGGCTGTTTATCGCCTGGCATTCGACATTCAAGACCCTGCCGTTTACGCATTTCTTTTCTCTGGCGACCTTTTTCTTCTGGCTGAGATATTATGAAAATAGAAAAGTGACAGATTTAATTCTAACCGGGCTTCTGCTTTCAGCTCTGATTAATTTCAGATCAGTATTCATCGTACTTCTACCGCTTTACATAATTTCAATTCTCGCTTTATCGCAGGGTATCAGAGTCCGGAACGTTTTAATTTTCCTGGTTTCTTTGATGCCGTTTACCGGACCGACTCTAATTAGAATATATGATTCATCGGCCAATTTCTTTTATGGCAACCTCATGTTCCATCTTTACAAAGATGTCGACAGGAGTTTTGTATCAATAATTGGAAGTAAACTGGAAGTACTGGCGAAGGCGGTGATTGATCCTCAACTGCTAATTTTGATGATACTGGCAGTATTCTCGATTGGATATCTCTTACGTTCAGGAATGAAGCTGCCGGGGGATTTGGTTAAAACACCGAAGGGAATGGCGCTGATGAATTTTGCCCTGATCTTTGGGGTTTATGTTTTGCCGCACCCCATGACCCGCCAGTACATCGAACAATATCTTGGATTTGCCATTATAATAATAGTCCTGGCTTTGCCGGTCCTGTTAAGAAGGCTCGAAGAACGAATTCGGCCGGTTTATGGAAAAAGTCTGGTGACGGCGGTGGCTGCAGTGTATGTTCTCGGCCTTATACCATATTTTGTCATTTTCATATTCGGGGTTCGTGCGCATGACAATCGGTATCGCATTTCGGAAATAAAAAAGGTGACCTCTGAAATGCTGGCGCTGGGCGGCGAAGCCGATACCGTTCTGTCGGAATGGCCGGGATACCTGTTTTTTACGCGGCAGACACCTCTTCGATATACCGAACTGGTGGCGCATGAATATAATCTACCCTTGGAGCATAAAGAGTTTCTCAAACATAAGTTATGCGACAGGACATATTTGCGCGAAAAACTTGGTGAGAAATCGCCGTCACTGGTCGTGAATGTTTATGATACGCCGGAGTACTATGCCGATATCCTGGAGTTGAATTATGAAAAGGCGTACCAATCCGATGTGGTCAGTATTTATAAGAGACGTTGAATATAATAATGTATAGTGATCAGACAAAAAAATATAAATACATAATTCCGGCGATATTGTCAGTCCATTTGATATTGCTGGGGATATTCGCCGCTTATCGGATAATCGACGCCGATGAGGGCTTTTACCTCAATGCATCACGAATGATTGCCGATGGCATGGCGCCGTATGCCGACTTTTTCTACACGCAATTCGCGGGCCTTCCGCTGGTGTTCTCATCGGTGGCCTCGGGCGGCTGGGACTCATTTTATACTATGTGCGCTTTCGCCGTATTGGCCGGCTTTCTCTCGGCGGGGTTTTTGACATTGATAGTCTATAAAGTAACCGGAGACCTCAGGATTGCGGCCATTGCCCTGTTCATGTACGCCTTTTCCGGGATGTCATTGGCCTGGCATTCGACTTTCAAAGTAATACCCTTTACCGGTTTCTTTTCGCTGGCGACATTTTATTTCTGGCTGTTGTTCAGAGACAGCCAGCGGCTGTTATATCTGATCATTTCGGGATTATTCCTATCCTTGCTTATCAGTTTTCGATCCCTTTTCATGGTACTATTGCCGGCTTATGTCCTTTCGGTTTATTATCTGTCGCAGGAACACCGACGGCGCAACTTTTGGATTATGATTTTGTCGATGATACCGTTATCACTTCCAAACGCCCTGGTTATTGCCAATTCGTTTGAGAAGTTTTATTACGGAAATGTTATATTTCAAATGACCCGTGACATTAACCGCTCGCTGGGCGATATAGTAATGAATCGTCTCGTCACTCTCTATCGGGTTCTGATTGACCCGCATTTGCTGATTATTTTTACACTGGCTGTTGTATCTGTAATATTTCTTTTTAGAAAGAAGAAAATTGTCAGGCTCAAAGACCTGTTTATCAAAGCTGAAGGTATGGCAGTACTAAATCTTGCCCTGATAGCCATTGTCTTTACAATACCGCATCCGATGGCCAGAAGATATGTCGATAATTATCTGATGTTTGCCATTATTGTCGGGGCGTTCAGTATTCAATTCTTGTCGGAATGGTTCAAAGAGAAGGTCAAGCCGGCGACAGTTAAAATAATGATTGGCGGAGCGACGGCGCTTTATGTTGTTTCGCTGGTGCCATATTTTGCCATCTTTCTTTTCGGCATGAGGGGTCATGATCAGATATTCCGGATAACGAATGTCAGGGAGGTTACCGATCATATGCTGGCGGTTGCCTCAGAGACGGATACGGTTTTCTCAGGATGGGCGGGATATACATTCATTACCGGGCAGACACCGCTCAGATATACGGAAATTGTCGGCTATGACCTGGGCATACCGTTATCGCATGAAGAGTATTTGAAGTGCAACTTGTGCGACGGGATTTATTTGAAAGACCAGGTTGCGCAAAAAATTCCGAATTTAGTTGTTTTGCAAAACAGTGAGCAGCCATATTATGCCGATTTAATGGCGGAAAATTATGACAGAACGTATAAATCCGACGTAGCCGCGGTGTATAAAAGAAAATGAAACGATTGATTTACATAATGGCTATTCTGGCGGTATTGTCGCCTCTAACGGTCAGGGCGCAGGATATTGAAGCGGTCGATACGGTAACTTCGGCGCCGGGGATTACCATCGAGACCTCGGTCGATCGCGCCGAAATTTATATCGGCGACCTGATTACCTATAGTCTGGCCATCATCCATGATTCCGATGTCATCCTGACACCGCCGCCGATCGGCGCCAACCTGGGCTCTTTCGATGTGAAAAACTATGAGGATCTTCCCGAAAAACGTCTGGAGGATGGCAGTATCCGAACCGAAAGCCGGTTCATGCTGACAACTTTCACAACAGGGGATTATCTTATTCCTCCGATACCGGTTGAATTCATGCTTTCCGACAGCACGCGAAAGGTTCTTATTTCCGAGCCGGTCCCGATAAAAGTCAGGTCACTTCTGGCCGAAGGCGCCGACACCACCGATATCCGCGATCTTAAGGCTCCGATCGATTTTAAGTCGAAATGGCCATGGTGGTACTATGCCGCGGCGGGTGCGATTTTTATCCTCATAGTCGGTCTCATATTATGGCGCATTTTCCGGCATAAAGAGGAGGAGAAAGCGCCGGTCGATACCCGAAAACCGTGGGAAATTGCCTTTGAACAATTGGCCTTTCTTAAAGAGAAGAATTATCCTGCCGCCGGTGAATTCAAGCTTTTTTATGTTGAGTTGTCCGATATTGTCCGGGAATTTTTGCAGCGTGTCTATAATGTCCCGGTCCTTGATATGACCACTTATGAGTTCACATCAATGATGAATGATATAGATATCGAGCCGCCCACGGCCGCAAGAGTAAAGAGTTTTCTGGAATTTGCCGACCTGGTCAAATTTGCCAAATATATTCCGGAAACGGCCAAGGCGAATGTCGATTTTGATGAGGCCTGCGCCATAATTGATGTCGTTAGAAATTATGAGCGTACCAAAGTCGTGCCGGCGGTGGCTATTGCAACGGCGGAGGGGCCGGGAGGCGGTAATGTTTAGATTTGCCGGCTTCCATATAACATTATTCGAGCAGGATATTTATATCCCGGCTCTGGTTATTTTTGCAGTCTGCGCGACCATAATCGCCTTGATGATTTATTTCAATCTAAAGAAGCGGCGGTATCATTCGGCATCGATAAAATATTCCGATTTGAAAATAGTCAAAAGATCAGTCAGAACCGGCCGCCAGAAACTTCGCTTTATTCTGCCTATTCTGAGGATATTGGCGCTGGTTTTGTTCGTCGTCGCTTTCGCCCGTCCGCAGGCCGGGACCGAGAATCGTGAGGTTTCATCCGAGGGAATCGATATCATGCTGGCGCTTGATGTCTCCGGCTCGATGAAGGCGGAAGATTTCAAGCCGCATAATCGGCTGTATGTGGCCAAGGAAGAGATCAAGAAATTCGTGCAGAAACGAACCAGTGACCGGATCGGTTTGGTAATATTCTCCCAGTCGTCATTTACGCAGTGCCCGCTGACTCTTGATTACGGTATCCTGCTGAATTTCCTCGATCAGGTTAAATTCGGCATGATCAAGGACGGCACCGCCATCGGCATGGCGCTGGCCAACTGCGTTAACCGCCTGCGGGAATCGCCGTCCAAGTCAAAAGTGATAATTTTGCTTACTGATGGCGTCAATAATGCCGGCCAGATCGATCCGCTTACCGCGGCCACCATTGCCAAGACGATGAATGTTAAAATTTATACGATCGGCGCCGGCAAGCCGGGTAATGCCATGTATCCGGTCGATGATCCGATTTTCGGTAAACGTTATATATATATGCCGAATGAGATTGATGAAGAGACCCTTCAGCAGATAGCACAGAAGACGGGCGGCAAATATTTTCGCGCCCGCTCGGAAAAAGAACTTGAAGATATTTATTCTGAGATTGACAGTATGGAAAAAACCGAGATCAAAGTCAGCGAGTATGTTCAGTATCGAGAGCTGTTTTCCATGTTTGTCATGTTTGGCTTCGGTTTGCTGGTTCTGGAAATGTTCCTGAGCCAGACAGTATTCAGGAAAATACCGTAATAATAGTAAGATTGTATACTATGTTATGAGATTTGCAGCACCACATTATCTGGCCCTTATGGGATTGATTGTTGTTCTGGCCATATTCTATATATGGAGTATAAGCCGCAAGAAAAAGATTCTGGAGCGTTTCGGAGATCTGTTCTTGCTGCTGAAAACCTCACCGTATATATCATTCGCCCGACAGGGCGGCAAGGCGGCCATGCTGCTGGCCGGGGTTCTGTTTCTGGTGGTGACTCTTTCGCAGCTTCAGTGCGGCACGCATATGGAAATGATGAAGCGCGAGGGGATCGATATTGTTATCGCCATCGACGTTTCCAATTCCATGCTGGCTGAGGACATGAAGCCGAGCCGAATCGACAAGGCCCGCCAGGAGGTCCGGGGAATCATTGACCGTCTTCAGGGCGACCGGATCGGGCTGGTGGCTTTTGCCGGTGAGGCTTTTATTCAGTGTCCGCTGACCCTTGATTACACCGCGGCCCAGATTTTTCTCGATGTGGTGGATGTCGGGCTTATCCCGCAACAAGGGACGGCCATCGGCGATGCGATCGATAAAGCGACGGAAGCTTTTGAAACCCAGGAACGTAAACATAAAGTACTGATCCTTCTAACCGACGGCGAGGATCAGACGCAGAAGGCGATTCCGGCGGCTGATGAGGCCCGGAAGCAGGGGATAAAAATTTTCCCGATCGGCATCGGTTCCACAGTTGGCGAACCGATCCCGGTCACCGACCGTCAGGGGAACAGGGTCGGTTATAAGAAGGATCAAAAGGGTGAAGTTATCGTTACCAAACTTGATGAAATAACCCTTCAGAAAGTGGCCATGGCGACGGGCGGAAAATATTATCACGCCACGGCCGGCGAGATGGAACTGGACAAAGTCTACGATGAAATCAGCAAGATGGAAAAAAAGGAGCTGGAAGGCAAAATGATGATGCAATATGAGGACCGGTTCCAGTATCCCCTGATTCTCGCCATTCTGCTGATTGTGCTGGAGTTTTTCGTTTCCGAGAAGAGAAAGCCGGGGAGAATCGAAGAACGATGAGACTGAATAAATGCATTTTTATGGCGGGCCTGCTGGTGCTGATTGCCGGCGCACTCCGGGCCGATGATTTTTCCGATATGGTGACGAGAGGAAATAAGGCCTATAAGGAGGGAAACTACCAGTCGGCGCTGGATTATTATCATCAGGCCGAAGTGGAACGCCCCGAAACACCTGGGCTCGATTACAATATCGGCACGGCCCTTTGTAATGAGCAAAAGTACGAGGAAGCGGTCGATAAACTGCAGAAATCGCTTGTGACGGATAATGTTGAAAATGAGGCGCTGGCGCATTATAATCTGGGTAACGTTTATTATAAAATGGGAGATTATCAAAACGCGATCATGTCATTTCAGCGGTCGCTGGAAATCAATCCTGATGATATCGATGCGAAGTATAATCTCGAATTGGCGCGAAAAATGCTTAAGGAGCAGATGAAGCCGGAACAACAGGATCAGCAACAACAACAGCAGCAACAAAAGGAACAGGACAAACAGGATCAGGAGCAGCAGCAGCCGGAGGAGCAGGAAGACCAACAGCAGAATCAGGAGCAGCAGCAACAACAGCCGCAGGAACCGAAAGATCAGAATGAAATGTCCGAGGAAGACGCCGAGCGGATTCTTAATGCTCTTAAAGATGATGAAAAAGACTTGCAGAAAGAACAGGAACGGTTTAAGGTACAGGGTGACTATCAGGGAAATGACTGGTAATTATGTTTAGACGTCTGCTATTTATGGTCTTTTTACTGGTGCCGGCCCTGGTCGCGGCCCAGGATGAAATCTCGGTTGAGATGACGGTCAGCCGGGATGTTATTGCGCTTGGCGAGCAGACCTACCTGACAGTTAAAATATCCGGCCCCCAGCAGAATCTTCCTCAGCCGCAAATGCCCAATATGGCCATGTTCGATGCTTATTCGCAGGGAACTTCAACCAATATTTCAATTGTCAACGGGCGGGTTGAATCATCGTTGTCATATAATTATCTGCTCATGCCGAAAAAAGAGGGGACCTTTGTCATCAAGCCGGCGGCGGTAACTTATAATCATAAGAGATACGAATCGAATGAAGTCACCATCAAGGTAGTTGGCGCCGGGGCCACAACGCCGTATGAGGCGGAGGCGCAGGCGGCTCCCAATGACGGCCAGACGCGCGACCTGTTTCTCACCGCCGAAGTGGACAAGAAAAAAGCATATGTGAATGAACAATTGACGCTGACAATCAAGTTTTATCATGCCGTTCAGCTTTTGTCTCAGCCCGATTATACCGCGCCCCAGACCACCGACTTCTGGGCCGATATGCTTGGAGAGCAGAAAACATATTACCAGGTAGTCAACGGCAAACGATATAAAGTTATTGAAATTACGATGTCACTTTTTCCCACCCGCTCCGGGGATCTGCAAATCGGCCCGGCCATGATCGAAGTGCAAATACCCGCACCTCGGCAGACAAGGCGCACCAATCCGTTTTCTCTATTCGATGACATGTTTACCCAGGGACAAATGGCCACCGTCAGGTCCAAGCCGGTAAATATCAATATTCTGCCGCTTCCCGAAGAAGGCAAACCGGAAAATTTCAGCGGTACCGTCGGCAAATATACTTTGTTATCATCCGCCGACAAGACAACGGTTGATGTCAATCAACCGGTCACGGTCACCTATAAAATAAGCGGCACCGGCAATATCAAGACAATCGCGGAACCGGCTATCGGCGACCTGAAGGATTTCCGGGTTTACAGAGCGACGTCCGACGAAAAAACAACCCAGGTGGACGGAGTGGTCGGGGGAACCAAAGTTTTCGAGGAAGTCTATATTCCAAAGCGGGCCGGGCAGTTGACAATCCCCCCGGTGGAGTTCAATTATTTCAATCCGGCCACCAGAAAGTATAATTCTTTTGCCACCAAACCGGTCGTGCTGACTGTCAATGCCGTCGAAGAAGGTGAATATACGGACTTGCCATATCAACCGGTGGCGGGCAGAGTGGTAGACCCGAACGCCCGCGACATCCGTTTTATTAAGACAAGTTTCGACGATCTGACCGTTAGAAAGCCGCTGATTATTTTTAGACCGTATTATTTCATTTTAAATCTGGCGCCGGTTCTGGTTCTGGCCTTTGTCTGGATCAGCAGCAAGAGAAGGGAGAAACTTCAAAAGGATGTCGGCTATGCGCGCTCACTCCGGGCCAAAAAAATGGCCCGTAAGCGGCTGGGAGCGGCCAGTAAACTGGCCGGAACCGGTCAGCCCGATAAATTTTATGCCGAAATCAGACTGGCCATATTTTCGTATGTGGCCGACAAATTGAATATTTCGCCGCATGGCATGACCGGTGATACCCTTATGGAAGTGATAAAAAGATCGGGAGCGGCGGATGAGCTGATTCAAAAAGCGTCGGTATTGCTGAGGCATGCCGATTTTGCCCAGTACTCATCCTCAACCGTATCTCAGGATGCAATTGGGCAATCTCTGAATGATGCCGAGGAAATTCTTGTCCGGCTGGAGGAAATCAAACTTGTATAAAAGACTGGCTGTCATAATAATTTTTGCTGTTCTCTCTTCCGTCGGAATCAGCGCGGCCTCGGAACTGGATTCGTTGTTTCTTCAGGCCAAGCAGTACTATGAGAGTAACGAGTTCGATCAGGCTCTGGCGGTATATACTGATATAATCAATCGCGGCTATGAGTCACCGGCGCTTTATTTTAACGCCGGAAACTGCTATTTCAAGAAGGGTGAGTTGGGCTTTGCCATTTTATATTATCTTCGCGCCCAAAGACTTGATCCCAACGATGACGACATCAACTCAAATCTGGCTTTTGCCCGGCAGTTTATACCGAGCCGCCTTGAGGGAGTCAAGATAAATCCTGTGACAGAGTTTTTCGGCACCGTTACTTCCCCGTTCACACTGGATCTATTGGCCTGGCTGTCATCCATATTATTTATCCTCCTGGTCTTATCGTTGAGTGGAATAATATATTTTCAGATGCGCAGTCTGGGAACCAAATTGACAGTTTATGTTTTGATTACGTTGTTTGTAATTTCGGCCGGTTTGACGACATATAAATATCGCAATGAATATCTCACAAAAAGGGGAGTAATCGTGGCCAGAGAGGCCAAAGTCTATAGTGCCCCGACTGAGAACAGCGACGTTGAATTTGTTGGCACATTTGGACTTACGTTCGAAGTCGGACGGGCCGTGGATGATTATTATCTGGTCATCTTTGAGAATAAGCGAAAGGGCTGGATAAAAACCGAATTGGTCAATATTATCTGAAAATCTGTCATTCGATGATTTTGATTGACACTTTTTTTTAATTACTCTATCTTATATTTTTATTAACCGGCTCGGGCCGGTTTAATTTTTGGAAGTGAAATGCGAACATTTTATAAACGAAAAGAGTTCTACGGGACTATTATTGCCTTGGTTTTGCTGGGCTTCTTCGTCAAGGATATTAACCTTCACGATGTCAATTTATTGCTGCACCGGGTTAATTATTATTTTCTGATACCGGCCCTGTTGGGGGAGTTTCTGCTGATAGTCCTCAAGGCGGTTCGATGGAAGACCATTGTCGAAAAGACCAAGAAGCTTAGAGTTTTGCCGGTGATTCCGCTTTATTCCGCGGGTCAGGTTATAAATATTGTCATGCCGGCGCTGACCGGCCAGGTCGGCCGTTTGCTTCTTTTCTCGAAAAAAGCCGGTCTGACAAAAAGCTATGTGTTTTCGACCATTTTACTGGAAGTCCTTTTTGATGCTATCAGCCTGTTGGTGCTGATTTTTCTACTGTCGATGGCTTTTGTTTTTCCCGAGGAATACCGTTCTCTTAGCTATATAATTGCAGTAGTTACTGTTGCGGTTTTTTTAATCCTGTATGGGATTCTTCAATTCAAGGATCAACTGGGCGACCTTGCCCGCAAATGCCTTCGAAGCCGCTGGCCCGGGTTCTATATTACTTTGCGGAAATTTGCCCGTTCCTTTTATCGGGGTATCGATCTTCTTCGTTCGACCCAGTATTTCTTTCGAACCTTGATGTATTCCTTTGCTTCATGGTTTGCCCATATTCTGGTCATATTTTTCCTTATAAAGTCATTCGGCTTCGAGCTTCATTTTGTCACCGCCATTATGGTTATGGTCATAAACACGATTGCCTTGATGATTCCCATTACTCCCGGAAATGCCGGGACCTTCGAATGGGCGGTGGCGGTGCCGCTGATGGCTTTTAAGATTCCCAAGTCGGATGCGGTTCTTTATGCCCTTGCTTTACATATTCTTGATTTAATACCGATATTCGTTATGGGTCTCTTTTTCTTCAAAACGGAACGTATGAGTCTTAAAGAGATTACTGAGGAAGGCGAGAAAGAGGAAGTTTTGGATGAGGTCGGCGAAGAAATGGTGGCCGACCCGGGGAAAGAATCATAATGATCAGATCGCTTTTATGGAGACCGGGTCAGCCGGTCGAGAAAATCGATGGTATCGCTGATTTTGATGCCATGTTTGCCCAGCCCGAGGCGGTTTTATGGGTCGATATGATAGATCCCAATGACCAGGAGTCATTTATTCTGACGCATGATTTCCATTTTCACCCTCTGGCCATCGAAGACGTTATCGAGGAAGAAGATGCGATATCGGAACTGTCGCGTTCCAAGATCGATGATTATAAGAATTATATATATGCCGAATTCTCGCTGACCGACGGGATAACTCATGATGAGGGAATAAAACTCCAGGAAGTCCATCTCTTCCTGACAAAAAATACCGTTGTAACCGTCCGCGACGAGAATCATCGAATATTTAATTATCTTCTTAATAAGGCACTGCGGGATGACCGCCTGATGTCGCGCGGGGCGGAATTTTTGTTTCACAACCTGCTGGATGTCATGGTTGATAATTATAACAGCATCCTGGAGTATTTCGAAAAGGAAGTCGATGCCATCGAGGATGATGTCCTGGAAGAGCCGGATGAGGAAACGGTCAAGAATATCTTTACACTGCGCCGCGATATTTATGATCTCAAGCGAATTGTGCTTCCACAGCGCGAGATGCTGCTCCAGATCAGCCGCGGGCAGTTTCCGCTTATTTCGGAACGGGCCGCTCTTTATTTCCGTGATATCCATGACCATCTGACGCGAATTATAGAACTATCTGAATCACACAGAGATACTTTGATTTCCGCGCTGGAAGTTTATTTCTCCAATGTTTCCACGAAGACCAATCAGATTATCAAAATTTTGACCATTTTCACCGTTATACTTATGCCTCCGACATTTCTGGTCGGTTTGTGGGGGATGAACTTTCGGTACATGCCGGAACTGGAATGGAAGTACGGCTATCTTATTTTCTGGGCGATTCTTATAATTATCACCTTAATTATGGTTCTGTTCTTTAAGCGGAAGAAGTGGATTTAAGCCTGTTATTTTCCACCCGGTCTGCGAAAAAAATCATAAAATATTCACATTTTCGAAACTTTCTCTTGACAAAATCGTTTCATTCCTTAAAATAGATACCGACCGGTAGGTATTAATATACATACCGGTCAGTATTTAAGGAAAGGTAAGGAACATGAAACAAAGTCCGAAGCTTCCGGCGGAGAAACGACGGGCGCAGCTTATAAAGGCGGCGGAGAAGATCTTTACCCGAAAGGGCTACGTTCGCGCCACGACCGAGGAGATCGCCCGGGCCGCCAAGCTGACCAAAGGGGCCCTCTATTTTCATTTCGAAAGTAAAGAGGATATTTTCTTTGCTGTCGTTAAGGAAGTCAACGGGGCGTTTTTTGATTCGATTCTGGAAATTCTCCATTCCGAGCCGGGTCCGCTGAAAGCGGTCGAAAAATCAATGTTGAAAAGTCTGGAACTCATTGACCGGCAAAAGTATTTCACGGTGGAATTCTGGCGGCAGGCGCACAATATACCGATCGTCAGGAATTATCTTTTTGAAAAGCACACCTGCATGGAAAAAGAAGTGGTCAGCTATTTCACGAGTCATACCAGGCTGACCAAAAAGGAAGCGGCGTCACTTTTTGGGCTGCTGCATGCCGTGTTTGATGGGATAATGGTTCGTAATATGTTTTTGACGCGCGAGTTGGAGTATAAAAATATTATTCCGACTCTGATAGAGATGATTAAACAGTATTTAATAAAAAACAAATAGAGTGGGTTAAATATGGTAAAGAGAACATTTATTTTTCTGATTTTATGCATCGGGCTTTATGCGACGGGCGGGGCCGAGACGATTATTACTGTCGAAAAGGCCAGAGACCTGGCGCTTGAATATAACCGTCATTATCGTACGGCGGAGAAAGAGATCGACCGGTCGAGAGGCGAAATTATTTCGGCCCGTGCCGGGGCCTTACCTCAGATCAGTCTCGATGGCCGTTACACCAGGAATATCGAAACCCCGGCAATATTTTTCGGGGACCAGAAGATTCCTATCGGTCTGGATAATGATTTTAACTTCTCCCTGTCGTTCACTCAACCGCTTTATGCAGGCGGCAAGGTCGGTGCAGCTCTTAAAGTCGCCAAAATATTCGAAGAGTATTCGCATGAAAAGGTGGCGGAGGTGCGATCCCGAATTATATTCGGGGCCGAATCCTATTTTTATGGGGCCATGCTGGCGGAAGAGAATCTGAAAGTGCTACAATCCGCTTACGAACAGCTCAGTTATAATCTCCAGGTGGTCGAGAAGTATTTCGATCAGGGGATGGTCTCCGAATATGAACTCCTGCGGGCCCGGGTTGAAAAGATGAATCTTGAACCGCAGTTAATTGCGGCGGAATCGAATGTTATTCTTTCCCGCAAGCGGCTTAAATCCTTCCTCGGACTGGCGCTTGAAGATGATATCAGGCTGGTTACCGACAACACCGATACGGTTATGATCAGCCTGCCGCCGCTCGATACGCTGGTGACCTTCGCGCTCCAGAATCGTCCCGAAATCAGACAGGCCCGGCTGCAGAAGCGCGGCTACGACAAAGCTGTCCGGATTTATCAGGGCAACTGGCTCTGGCCCAATCTTAATTTTAATACGACTTATCAGGTAAGCGCCGCCTCAGATGATTTTAAACTGGGGGGGCGGGAAGTCTCCAAAAGCTGGGCCGCTTCGCTTCTCTTGAACATCCCATTGTTTGATGGCGGCCGGACCATCGGTGAGGTGCGCAAGGCCAAGACCGATTATTATCAGGCGTCGCTGGCCGAGGAGCAGGCCTTTGATGATATTCGATTGGAAGTGGAACAGGCTCATGACAATCTCAAAATGGCCAGGCGGTCGCTTGATGTCCAGAAAGAAACAATCAGTCAGGCTGAAGAGGGCATGCGTATCGCCAATTTGAGATTCGAGTCCGGAATCGGTACCCAGCTTGAGGTGCTTTCGGCTCAAACGGCCCTGACCAATGCCAGAACCAATCTGGCCGGCGCCGTATATAGTTTCCGGCTGGCCAAGTCAGCCTTGAAAAAAGCAACCAATTATGATTTTTAAATAGTGTATGAAAAGGAATTATTATCAGATGAATAACATGAAAATAACTGGTTTACTGGGTGCCGCCCTATTGATGCTGACTTTCTTCGGCTGCAGTGGTCAAAAAGAGGAAGGTCTGGTAATTGTCGAACGCGCGGTTGCCGTTCAGGGTAAGGTAATTGTCAGAACAGGGGCCAGTCTGACCAAGAATTTCACCGGGACGATTGAAGGTGAAAAACAGGCGGTCCTGTCTGCGAAAATTTCCGAAGCCGTGGAAAAGGTTATGGTCAAAGAGGGTGATTTTGTCAAAGCCGATGATGTCCTGATTATGCTGGATAGAAGCGGTCCCTCATCGAATTATACTCAGGCTTCCTCGGTTTTTCAGAATGCCGAGAAAAACTATAATAAAATGAAGTTTCTATTCGATGAAGGGGCTGTCTCGGAGAGTCAATTTGACGGCGCCAGAACCGAATACGAAGTGGCCAAGGCCAATTTTGATGCGGCCCGGCAGATTGTCGAAATCAAATCGCCGATCAACGGCATGGTCACATCGATTGATGTTTCCACCGGTGATTATCTTTATCCCGGTCAGACAGTCGCGACGGTGGCCTCGGTGGATAAACTAAGGATAAAACTTGGGGTCAGCGGAACCGATGTCGGTCTTTTCACAAGAGGCAGCGATGTCAAAGTATCGGCTGGGTCATCAACGCCTTTGAATGCGGACGGAAAGGTCGTCAAGGTGGCGCAGTCGGCCGATCCCGAGACACGAACCTTTACAGTTGAAATCGAAATAAATAATTCCGCGAATAAACTCAAACCGGGCATGTTCGGCCGGGCCGAGATAATTGCCAAGAGCCTGAATGATATAATTGTTATCCCGCGCAGTGCCGTCATCAGCGGAGCTGATGAAAACTTTGTCTTTGTGGCGGCCGACAGTCTGGCTCATAAACGAATAGTGAAACTTGGCGTCGATTTCGATGGAAGTATCCAGATTCTTGAGGGACTCAATCAGGGAGATACGCTGGTGACTATCGGCCAGAATTATCTCGATGATGGTAAACTGGTTAAGGTGGTTCGTCTGATTGACGAGAACGGGGAGGAGATAAAACATTGAAATTAGCCCAAGTTTCCATACGAAGACCGGTCTTTACGGTCATGATGATTATGGCCCTGATTGTTCTGGGCTACTCGTCATTCAATCAGATGAACATAGATCTGATGCCGGATATTGACTTCCCGTTCGTTATTGTCCAGACAATTTATCCGGGTGCCGGCGCCGAAGCGGTTGAAACTGAAGTAAGCAAGAAAATCGAGGACGCAGTCAATCCTATTGAAGGCGTCAAGCACATTACGACGCAATCGCAGGAAGGATATTCCCTGCTTCTCATCGAATTCGTCCTTGAGAAGGACGGGAAAGAAGCGGCGCAGGAGGTTCGTGAAAAAATCTCCGCCATACGCGGCGACCTTCCCAATGATATAGAAGAGCCGGTGATCTCGCGGTATGATCCGCAAAGCCGGCCGATTATGTCTCTCAATGTCTATGGAAATCGCCCTTTGAAAGATATAACCACTTTTGCCAAGGACAATATCAAGAAACGACTGGAGTCGATTCCCGGTGTTGGGGCCGTCACTCTTGTCGGCGGTTATGAACGGGAAATAAACATATTTCTCGACATCGACAAGATGGAGTCTTATCAGATTTCCATCGGTAAGGTAAAGATGGCTCTTCGGGCCGCCAATCTTGAAATCCCGGGCGGTCGTGTTGATGAAGACAATGTTGAATATGTTGTCCGCACGATGGGCAAGCTGACCTCTGTTTCCCAGTTCGAGAATATTCCCATAGATAATCCCAGGGGACAACCCATCTATCTTAAGGATATTGCCATTGTCAAAGATGACATTATTGAACAGCGCTCATTGGCGCGGGTCGACGGTAAAGAATCGGTGACACTCGATATCTCGCGACAGTCGGGATCCAATACGGTCGAAGTTGCCCGAATTATCAAGGAGCAGGTCGATAAGATAAAGTCCGAACTGCCGCCCGGCCTGAATATAGATATTGTGGTTGACGACTCGATATATATTGAAGATTCGATCCATGAAATTCTGACCAATATTATCTTTGGCGGACTGCTGGCCATATTTGTCATATTCCTTTTCCTCGCCGATATACGTTCGACGATTATTTCGGCAGTGGCCATTCCGACATCGATCATCGCCACCTTTACCTTCATGAAATTGCTCGGCTTCACTCTAAATATGATGTCGTTGATGTCGCTTTCGCTGGCGGTGGGTCTGCTTATTGATGATGCCATTGTCGTCATCGAAAATATCTTCCGTCACCTGGATGAAGGTGAATCGCCGATGCGGGCGGCCTATAACGGCACGAAGGAAATCGGGCTGGCCGTCATGGCGACCACCTTTTCAATTGTGGTTGTTTTTCTCCCGGTGGCTTTCATGAGCGGTATTGTTGGAAGATTCTTTTATCAATTTGGTATGACCATCGCTTTCGCCGTTGTCGTCTCGCTGTTTGTGGCGTTTTCGCTGACGCCGATGCTTTCATCGCGCTTCCTGAAAAAAGAGGGCGCCGGCGGCGAGGCCCCCAAATTTTTTGTGGCAAAATTCATCTGGAAAATATATCAGGCGATTCTGAACATTATCTCGCCCTGGAACAAGTTTTTCAATCTTGTCAACGGCTGGTATCGTCATCTTCTCGGATGGGCCATGGGCCATCGTTTCCTGGTTCTCTTTATCGCTGCCGCGTCATTCATTTTCTCGCTCTGGCTGGGACAATTTTTGGGGCAGGAATTTATTCCGGTATCCGATCAGAATCAGATTTTAGTCACTGTCAAAACACCTCCGGGAACGGATCTGGAAAAGACCTCGGAACGTTTCGCCGAGATTGAAGAATTGATTCGTCAATTTGACGGTATCAAGCTGATATTTACCACGATTGGCTCCGGACAAAACCCCGTCAATGAGGGGAACATTTTTGTAAAACTTGTGGATGCGCAGCTTCGACCGCTTTCCGCTCAGGCCATGATCGACAGCGTCAGAAAGGTGATTTCAGTTGTTCCCGGTATTGAATACGCCGTCAGCGCCGAAGAAGGCCATAGTGGCGGTGGTAAATCAGTTGAGATATCCATTCGCGGATCGGACCGAAATATTATTAATGATCTTGCGCATCAAGTACAAAGAATATTCGAAAAAACACCCGGAACCGTCGATATCGGCAACAGTATGGAAGAAGGCAAACCGGAATTAAGGCTGAATATCGATCGCGGTAAGGCCAATGATCTGGCGTTGAATGTATATGGGATTGCCTCCACTATCAGGAGCTATGTTGACGGCGAGGTGGTCACCAGGTACAAGGAGGGTGATGAGGAGTATGACGTCAGGATCAGACTAAAAGAAACCGACAGAAAGAGCGGCGAGGATGTCGGCCGACTTCTGATCGCCAGTAATAAGGAAATCGATGGAATAAGGACCTTCCTTGTTCCGGTATCGCATGTGGCGCAACTTGAGAAAACCAATGCCATCGGCAAATACAACCGCTATGATCGCCTGAGCGATGTGCGGGTAAGCAGTAATGTCGAACTTGGTGCCTTTACGGGGACGGTTGTGAACCAAATTTATGCCGAAGCCCAGGGGATTGATATACCGCCGGGATATGAAGTCAAGATGTCCGGAGAGGGTGAAATCATGGCGGAATCATTCAGCAATATCTTTACCGCTCTGGCCCTGGCCGTCATTTTCATATATCTTCTTCTGGCTTCACAGTTCGAGTCGTTTTTTGATCCTTTCTCCATCATGTTTTCTCTTCCGATGTCGCTGGTGGGGGCGGTCATCGGGCTGCTGATCTTCAAGGACTCCATGTCGATTATGTCAATGATCGGTATAATCATGCTAATGGGGCTCGTAACCAAGAACGCTATTTTGCTGGTTGACTTTATCAAACAGAACCGCTATAAAGGTAAAACCAGGCTCGAGGCCATTCTGATTGCCGGACCGGTTCGACTGCGGCCGATTCTTATGACAACTTTTGCCATGGTTTTTGGTATGCTGCCTCTTGCACTGGGTATTGGCCCGGGAGCCGAGATGCGTGCCCCGATGGCGCGTGCGGTTATCGGCGGTCTGACAAGTTCGACATTACTGACGCTGGTAGTGGTGCCGATTGTTTACACTGTTATTGATGATATCGTGGCGTGGTTCATGGGACATGAGACCATACGCCCGATTTCGGAAGAAGAAAAATTCGATGCATGAAAACAATATTAAGCCGGGGGCGGAATTCAATCATTCCGCCCTGTATCTGGATTTTTTGAAACGGCATGAGCGTCTAGAGAAGTACCTGTATCAGCGCAGCCCGGTCGAGGCGGCGGCCGGTGTCAGGATGTCAAAGATGGACCGTAATGTTCTTTGCGACGTCCTCGAAAAACAGAACAAGGATTTTAATTCAAAACCGGTTGCTTTTGCGGCCATAAAAAGACTTCGCCATCCGGATACCCTGTGTATTTTCAGCGGTCAGCAGGCGGGATTATACGGCGGCCCGCTCCTGACCCTGTACAAAGCGATTGATGTCATCAAGCGGGCCCGAAAGCTCGAGGTCGAACTGAAACGGCCGGTTGTTCCGGTTTTCTGGATCGCCTGCGATGATCATGATTTCGAAGAAATCAACCATACCCATGGTCTTAACAAAGACGGCGAACCGGTCCGCTTAAGTTATGCCCCCGAGGGAAAATTCGGCGTTCCGGTTGCGGATGTTTGTATCAAGAATGAGGAAAAATACGAGGAGCTCAAACGGGAAACGGAAAATGTTTTCGGCGGCACCGATTTTTCGGAAGAGCTACTGCAGCGCCTGATGACCTGTTATGCTTTTGATGAGGGCCTGGTCAGGGCCTTTGCGAGGCATATTGCCGACATCCTGCCCGATCTCGGTTTGGTTTTCTTCTGTCCGCACAATGAAATCGTTAAAATGCACTCCAGGGATTTTTTCAAGCAACTGGTCGAGCGGCAATTTCAGATCAGGGAACATCTTGAAGAAACGGAACGCAGCTTAATGGCGGACGATTATCATATCCAGGCGGAAAAGAAAAAGACGGCCGTGCATCTTTTCTATCATTTCCCCGAGCGCATGCCGATTCACTATCTCGATGATTCTTTTGTCGTCGGGGAAAAACGTCTGGGACTGACCGCCTTACTCGATTTGATCGACAAATATCCGGGCCGTTTCTCACCGGATGTTCTGACCCGTCCGATCTGGCAGTCGTTCCTTTTCCCGGTCGTGGCCCATACCGGTGGACCTGCCGAAATTGCGTATTTCTGTCAAATCGGGAAACTGTTCAAGCTGGTCGGATTATCGCAGCCGTACTACTATTCCCGTGTCGGTGCGACCCTTGTCGAAAAAAGGTATGAAGACTTTCTCGGCAAGTACAATATAAATTTATCTGACCTGGCAGGTGATGTCGAGCAGTTGATCAACCGTATTCTGGCCGGATCGTTTCCCGAAAAACTCGAAAGGGATATTGAAGCCGGCCGACTTAAAATGGAAAAAGAATATACCGGTCTTACGGATGTGATCGTGGATTTTGATCAGAGCCTGAGCCCGATGGCGGAGCAGACGTGGGGGAAAATCGATTTTGCCCTGAAAAATCTCGAGAAAAAGATATTTTCGCAGCACAAAAAGAAGATGGACAACACCCGGGCGCAGATTTACCGGCTCGCCAACGCTCTTTATCCCGACCGAACCCTGCAGGAAAGAATGCTTAATATCAATTATTATATTTCCAAATATGGTTTTGGAATCGTAGATTATATCATTGAAAAGCTGGATGTTGAAACCAGTGATAACCAGATGATTTACCTTTCACAGTATAAAGCATGATATGAAAATTGGAATTACATGTTATCCAGTTGCCGGCGGCTCCGGTATCGTGGCCACCGAACTGGGGCAGCAGCTTGCCCACCGGGGTCACCAGGTGCATTTTATCAGCTATGCCATACCCTTCAGGCTGGACCGGTACCAGGAAAACCTCTTTTTTCACGGTGTCGAAACCACCGCCTACCCGCTGTTCAAGCATCCGCCGTACGCCCTGACCCTGGCGGCGAAGATGGCTGATGTATCGTGCAATTACCAGCTTGAAATATTGCATGTGCATTATGCCATCCCGCATGCCACCTCGGCCTTCCTGGCCCGGCAACTGACCAGCAGCTGCCCCGCTCCGAAAATCATTACCACCCTGCACGGGACAGATATTACGCTGGTCGGGTCCGACCCGTCGTTTTTCGATATTACGCGCTTTTCGATAAATGCTTCCGACGGCGTAACCGCGGTATCGCAGTATCTTGCGGATGAAACGCAGGAAATATTCAAGCTCGACAAGCCGATTAAGGTCATACATAATTTCTTCGACGGTAACCGTTTCATGCCCGACGGCAACCAAAGCTGCTGCAAGCGCCGTAGTTTCGCCGCCGATGATGAGTTCATCATCGCGCATATTTCCAATTTCCGGCCGGTCAAGCGGACCATTGATGTTATCGAGATATTCGAGAAGATATCCGCAAAGCTGCCGGCAAAGCTGCTGTTGATCGGCGAAGGCCCGGAGACGATTCTGGCGCGGCGTCAGGTCAATAAGAAGGGTTTAAGCGATCGTGTTACTTTCATGGGCAACCAGAGCCAGGTCGAAGCCATTCTGCCATTATGCGATCTGTTCCTGTTGCCGTCCGAAGAGGAATCGTTCGGGTTGGCGGCGCTCGAGGCGCTGGCCTGCGGTGTGCCGGTTATCGGAACCCTGGAAACCGGGCTGGTTGAAGTGGTCGAGCCGAATGTCAACGGTTATCTGTTGCCGATCGGACATACGACCGAAATGGCCGAAGCCGGAATAAATTTACTGATGGATAAAAATCTGCTCAATATATTCAAGGAAAATGCCCACACGCTGGTTAAAGAGAAGTTCAATCAGGATAAAATCGTGAGCCAGTACGAAGATTATTATCGAGAGATACTGCATGGATAACAAAGAAACCAAAACGCTGGATGTGCTGGCGATTGCCGCGCATCGTGATGATATCGAGATAACCTCCGGCGGGACGATGATCAAGCTGGCCGATATGGGCTACAAAACCGGCGTCCTTGACCTGACACAGGGGGAGATGGGCTCCAAGGGGTCGGCCGAAGAGCGCGAAAGGGATGCCGTCAATGCCTCCGAAATTATGGGGCTGTCATGGCGCGGGAACCTGCGCCTGCCCGATGCGGCGGTCGAAGTCACTTACGAAAACAAGCTCAAAATCGCCAATGTGATCCGCATGTTCAAGCCGGAACTGGTCATCCTGCCGTTCTGGATACAGCGGCATCCCGATCATCTGGCCGCTTCGCAACTGGGCTATGATGCCTGCTTTCTGGCCGGATTGAAGAAACTTCAAATCGACGGTGAACCGCATCGCCCGCGTAAAATTATCTATGCCTCGTCGTTTCGCGAAGTGAAACATTCGTTTTTTGTCGATATCAGCGCGCAGATGCAGCGCAAGCTGGAGTCGGTCAAGGCATATCAGTCGCAGTTCGACGGCTCGCCCGAATCCAACCGGATCTATAAGCCGGGCGTGAATATATTCGAGTTCATGACGATCACGGCCAAACATTACGGCCATATGCTCGGTGTCGATTATGCCGAAGCTTTCACGATCAAGGAAAATATATTGATAGACGATCCGGTCAAGATGCCGGTGCGATCGATATAAATTTTTCACACAGGTTGGCGCCAATGCCGAAACTTACCTTCAAAGAAGTCAAATCCGAATTGTGGCCCGCTTTCGAAAAACTGTTCGGCGATAACGGCGCCTGCGGCGGATGCTGGTGCCAGCACTGGCGGGTGCCGCAGGGCGGGAAGATGTGGGAAATGGCCAAAGGGGAGAACGCCCGCAATGTCATGCGGCAGCTTTTTGTCGAGAACAAAGTCACCGGTTTGCTGGCCTTCGAAGGGGACAAGGCGGTCGGCTGGTGCTCATACGGCCCGCGGACCGACTATCCGCGGATCGAAAGAACCGAAGCTTACATGCGCGACGACACCGAAGGTGTCTGGTGCATCAATTGCTTTTTTATCGACAAGCATTACCGCCAACAGGGGGTGGCGACCGCCATGCTCGAAGCCGCGCTGAAGTTTATCAAGAAACGCAAAGTCAAAGTGGTCGAGGCGTATCCGGTGCCGCTGACCATGGACGGCCAGAAACTGCCGGGGGCGTTTGTCTATCCCGGCCCGCTCAAGATGTTCGATGACGCCGGGTTCAAGATTATTCAGAGGATATCATATTCAAGGCCGCTGGTAAGGAAGGCGCTGAAGTAACATTTTCTACTGTCTAAACATCCCCAAACATGATTAATGCTAATGCATTAACCATGTTTGAGGCTGCCACACGGCATTATAGTTAGGATTCATTCCCTACTCCCAATTTTAGGAAAAAATCTGGATAAACATTTTCTAATGTTATAAAGATTATTTTACTTGCCTAATTTTCCCCGACTGATTTTGGTAATAAACTTATTTATTAGGTTATTCTCACTTTTTGACTTCAACATCCCCCCAATGCACCATAAGAGCCATAACGCCACCAATAATGTCGTAATCACAAATATCGCTTGCCATACATTGGCGTCAATACCAAGAATTGGTTGGAATACGGCAGTAGATAATGTAGCAATGAGTGTCACTAAAATTCCAAAAGGGGCAATGCATTTATATTTCTTTGAAATCTCTTTAATAAATTCATGAAGTTCTAGCTTTACCAAATTTTTATCGGTCTGAAAAGTCTCATCAGAAAAGACTTCAAAAAATTTATCTTCCCCGTCCTTTAGCTTACGCTGCAATGTTCGTACGCCCTCACTGTCTGGGGTGGGATTATCTGGTTTAATATCGCTCATTCAAAGCTACCTCTATGGTCTTTAACTGAAGCAATTAGCCCATCAAACTTATTTGATTTTAAGGACATCCCAAGCTTTGAATATGTGTCCCGGGCTTCCTCTAATGCCCTTAATGCCTTTTCTTTTACGTTCTTATCCTTTTTCTCCAGTAGCATATTATAATAAAGTAAACCAATATTCCCCTGTGTATCTGCATAGGCAATTGGGAAATTAGATAATGTTCTCACTTTCAATGCGTTTGAATATGCGTCCAATGCCTTGGTTAAGTTATCTTCTCTATTTTCAACATATGATAAAGACGAATAGCTATAAGCAAGATTATTTAGTGCCATAGCATAGTGCATTGGGAACTTATCTGGCGTGTAGACCGTTAAGGCCTCGTTAAAAGCAGTGATCGCCTTATGAGCGTTGGCCGCCTTGTCTTCGACCTCGGCCAGGGTACTATATGCAGTCCCCAAATTGTTTTGGGTCATGCCATAGTCCATCGGAAACTTATCCGGCGTAAAGATCGTTAAGGCCTCGTTATAAGCAGTGATCGCCTTATGAGCGTTGGCCGCCTTGTCTTCGATCTCGGCCAGGGTACCGTAAGCAGCCCCCAGATTGTTTTGGGTCATGCCATAGTTCATCGGAAACTTATCCGGCGTTCTGACCGTTAAGGCCTCGTTATAAGCAGTGATCGCCAATTTAGCGTTGGCCGCCTTGTCTTCGACCTCGGCCAGGGTAGTGTAAGCAGTCCCCAGATTGTTTTGGGTCATGCCATAGTCCATCGGAAACTTATCCGGCGTGTAGACCGTTAAGGCCTCGTTAAAAGCTGTGATTGCCTTATGAGCGTTGGCCGCCTTGTCTTCGACCTCGGCCAGGGTGCCGTAAGCAGCCCCCAGATTGTTTTGGGTCATGCCATAGGCCATCGGAAACTTATCAGGCGTGTAGACCATTAAGGCCTCGTTATAAGCTGTGATCGCCTTATGAGCGTTGGCCACCTTGTCTTCGACCTCGGCCAGGGTAATGTAAGCATTCCCCAGATTGTTTTGGGTCATGCCATAGTCCATCGGAAATTTATCCGGCGTTCTGACCGTTAAGGCCTCGTTATAGGCTGTGATCGCCTTATGAGCGTTGGCCGCCTTGTCTTCAACCGCGGCCAGACGCCGGAATGCTATTCCCAGGCTGTTTTGAGTCTTGGCATAGTCGAGGGGAGTGATTTCAATATTCCATATTTTCAAGGCGGCGGAAAATGCTGCAATCGCAATATGTTCGAGATCAGCGATGCGGATATCATATTGGGCTATATCGTCGGCGCGATTGCCGAGTAGATAAAGGGCCACCGGATCATCCGTGATAGTATTATTTAACTCTTTGAAATTGTCAATAAGATCAAATTCCGCTTGAATTACCTTTTGGAGATAAATTTCTTCGACTCTGATTGTGCCGTTATTTCTGTCAATAAAACCGTTTTCTGTTAATTGGCGTAGCAAGTCTTGCCAGCCACGTTTATTTAGCCCAACCTCTTCACACTTCTCGCTGACTGTTTTGATTCTCTCGAGGTCGAATTCTTCATGGCCCTCAAATATGCCGGCGTCAAATAATCTTTTGATGGCCGCCAGGACGCCCTTTTTATCACCGCTGCATTTGCCGTATCGCTCTTTCATGGCGTCGATATGGACAAAAAGCGAACCGATATTGCCGTCGAAATTGCCGGATGATTCAATATTATTCTGCTCCGCGAAATCTTCCGCCACTACGGTCTCAACTTTTGGAATCTCGATAGTACGATTGAATACCTGGAGGATGCTATCGTGTCCTTTGCAGAAATTCTCATAATCATCACCTTTGCGGCAGGTGGCGATTATGATGGCTCCCTCTCGCACGAAGAGATTAATTAAATATTCAAAATTCTGTTTCGATGCGAATTTATTGATATCGTCAAAAATAACGACCGGATCAAAGAAGAATTTACTTTTGTCCGGTATTTCGAATTCACCGGGTTTTATGTCCTCGGGGCGCGGAATCAGCACGCTGGAAGGATTATGCATTTTCTTAAGCGCTTCATATACCGCCCGTGTCTTTCCTGCCAATGGGTTGCCCACAATAAGAATGCAGTCACCCTTTGCAAGACTATTTCGCAATGGCGGATCGACTTCCGACCGTTCCATATAGGCCGGGTTGAAATTGAGCTTGTCTGTGGCTCGAATACCGAGAACATCTTCAGGCGTCAAATCCGACGATTTTTTCCAAAGGACATTGAAATGAGTCGTATGTTTTTGTTTTTTTTCTTTATATACTCTGAATAAGAGTCTGAAATAGGCAGCCACTGCGGTCAAAGCTGCAACAACTCCGGCAATGATTCCTATTTTGGCCAGTGTTTCCAAGCGAACCTCCGCAATATGGCGGTTTTGTTTCCGACAGGTCGATTCTTGATTAAGTCGAATGAAAAATACAGGATTATCAGAGATTTGGCAATATTTATTAATTTTGAAATGGGATAATATTTGGACGGTTTCGAGCCATCCAGCACAGTTGCATAAATCAATAATTATTCTTATAATAACCCCGGAAGCGGATAGGGTCTGGTGGCCCTTGCGGTCTTCAAAACCGTGGGGAGGCGGCAGCGTCGTCTCCGGTGGGTTCGATTCCCACCCCTTCCGTTTTTTTTATTTTATTATGCTATCAGCTTGTCGGACAACAAATCGACATAGACAATTAAAATTCCTGAGAAAATACGTATATAATTTGGAAATAAATTATATCCGGGGGAAATCTTGGCCGCGATTTTAATATTCTTCTTTGCGCACTGGTTTCTGTCGCTCTTTTTCCATTCGTTTTTTTTGCATCGATATGGTTCGCACCAGATGTTTACCATGTCGCGCAGATGGGAGAAGTTTTTTCTGGTTATGACCTTTATCACCCAGGGATCGACTTTTCTTGATCCTCGGGCCTATGCGCTGATGCATCGCATGCACCACGCCTATTCCGACACCGAGCGCGACCCGCATTCACCGGGGAATTTCAAGAATGTCTTAAGCATGATGCTGAGCACGGCTGGAACATACCGCGGGATAATATCCGGTAAAATAACTGTCCCCGAGGAATTCCAGGGAAATATTCCGCAATGGGAGGCATTCGGCAAAATCGCGCACTTGCGGGTGGTCGGGCTGATTTTTGTCGGTCTGTATATCGCTTTTTATGTCCATTTCGCCCCCAGCCCCTGGTTTTATCTGCTGCTGCCGATTCATGTCCTGATGGGGCCGATTCAGGGCGCCATTGTCAACTGGTGCGGGCATAAATACGGCTATACCCGATATAAGAATCTGGGCGATAATTCGCGCAATACTTTTCCGATCGATATTTTCCTGCTCGGCGAGTTGTATCAAAACAACCACCACAAAAGGCCGCTAAGTCCCAATCTGGCGCACCGCTGGTATGAATTCGATCCCAGTTATCCGGTTATCTGGCTGATGAACCGTCTCGGCATAATCCATTTCCGGCCCGATCTCGCGCGGGTGACCTGATATCATTTTTCCCTCGAACATATCCCGAATTAAAGCCGCGTTTTAATTTCAATATTTGTATATTGCCGAAAATAATCACTCATATTTGAGGAAGACAATGGAAACCTGGATAAATAAAGAGCAGAAATACAGCGGCAAGGTTGTCTCGCTGGTGGTCGGCGAGGCGCGACTTGAGGATGGCGGTGTTGTCTGGCGCGAAGTTATCAATCATTCCGGCGGTGTAGCGATTGTGCCGGTTATTGATGATGCGGTCATTATGGTTCGCCAGTTTCGAATGGCTATCGACAGGGAGATTCTGGAAATTCCGGCAGGAAAAATCGATCCGGGGGAGAAGCCGGAAGATTGCGCCCGCCGCGAACTCGAAGAAGAAACCGGCTATAAGGCGGGAACGCTTATTCCGGCCGGGGCGTTTTACCCATCGGTTGGTTATACCGATGAGATAATTCATATATTTCTCTGTTTCGAATTGAAAAAAGCCAATCAGAAACTCGATTCCGACGAGCGGATCAGGGTAGAAAAAATATCTATATCGGATTTGAAGAAAAAACTGGCGGCAAGGCAACTTGAAGACTCAAAGACGATTATTGGTTTGAGGGAATTGTTTGCTTTCCTTGAAGATAAATAAAAGGCGGTTTTAATCCTGCTGTTTATCGCGATTGCGATTTTTATATTTCCTCAGCAGGGCGTCATTGACTTTTCCCTTGATCTGGGCCCTGGCCTGAGTTTCCAGGAGTGATTCATTCGGTCTTAGATGCAGCCCGCTGAGGTTTTGAATCGACATGACCTGATTACGTATCTGTTCACGCTTCTTGAAATTGACGATGGCAAGTTCCAGACGGCGTAAATCATCAATAGAGGCCGGCAAGAAGATATACCAGATTTGCCGGTTTACCCCCTCCAGCATATTCTTTATGTTTGAATATGAATCCAATGCTTTTTCATATTCACTTTTCAATTTTGCCTCCTTTTAAGGTCGGGCTTCCAATTCCGACCATGTCGGTCCGTGTTCCATTTCATTTGAATAAACAGGCGGAACGGCGGCAATGTTCCTGATTCGGCCAAGAATAAAAAAGGCCCGCTGTCAAAACAGCGGGCCCGTGATTATAAATTCAGTCGTATTCTGGACTTATTCGGTATAACCGTCATCATCGAATTCGTTACAGTGTCCGGGACCGATCAGGCCATTATTATAATTGTCCAGCGTCGACTGCCAGGAACCGACCAAATTCTTGTTGGCTCGGCTAAGCGTTTCCCAGCTTGTCCAATCGTGGGTGGCCAGGAAAGCGTCGGCTGCGGCCATCGTGGCAGCCACATCATCATAATCGGCGCCATTGGCGATATTCAATTTGGCGCCCAGCAACTGAGCATACAGCTTGGTAATGCCGTTGTTGTTGGTTCCGTAAGTCTTCATCTCGAGAACCGCGACCGCCATGGCGGCATTGGTTACCTGAAGGCTCTTGGTACCGCCGGCGGTTCCGAGCCAGATCGGCAGGAATTGAGTGACCATATCATCCTGCGGGCCGAAGCCGGCATGGGTCTTCCAATATCCGATGGTCAGTGTGCAGCCTTCCTGAACCGGAACCCAGATTCCGGCATCCCAGGTAAGGTCGGTTTCGCCCGGTTCAAGATTGGTGCAGATGGTCTTTCCGGTGGTCACATCGGCGTCGCTGTCCATGGCATCATCCATACCCTGATCCTGTGGACTGAAGGAGTAGCCATTGGGCAGGATAAATTCAACATAGTAGTCGCCGGGAATCAGGTTATCGAAAAGATAATAGCCGTTGGCATCGGTCATCATGGTACCGATCAGAACATCCTGGCAATCATAAAGATTGACGGTGACCCCCGGGACGCCCGGTTCGCCATCATCCTGAATGCCATTCATATTCATGTCATGCCAGACAAAATCGCCGATTGCGGCCAATTCTTCAATTTCCGGCATTTCGAATTTCAGGAGAGCCTGTTTTTCGAGATCATTGGGACCGATCCAGCCGGTGTAGAGAAGCGAATCACGGCCATTATTGCGATCCGGAACGAGCTCATAAATGTAGCTGTCGCCCATGGCGACTATCTGCTCGCATGTCTCAACACCATCAAGAGTATAGCAAACCTCGATATAAGGATGGTTGCTTGGGGCGTCTTTGCTATAATAAATATGACGAGGGTAATTCAGGGTGCCCTGGTCAAGAAGAAGCCCGAAGTTGTCATAGGTGCCATTCATCCAGGCCTGGACAAGGGCGGTCACATCGACCATGGCCCAGCCCGGAATCGGGGCACTGAAGGTTCCTTCAACCGAGGCATCAAAGGCGCCGCCGAAATTGGCCCAGGTAACCGTCAACTCATTCCAATCGGATGTAATTCGATGGACATCGATGGGCTGGTTAATGGTTTCCTTCAGATAAATATTCAGGGTCGCTGATTCAAAAACAGCGCCTGAAGGAAGCATCAGTTTGGGAGCCGTCAACTGAGTCGAAAGCGGGACGTTTTCGACATTCAGCGGATTGGAATCATCCTGGCAGCCCCAACCGAAAAACGCGAGAACTGTCATGACGAGTGCAAGAGTGACTAATCTTTTCATTAAGATTTCCTCCTGAATGGTAGTTAAAAGTTAAATTGGCTAAAGAATACAATACATACGAACATGCTTTCTTAATAATTTGGATAATACTCCTCTGATTTTAAAATGTACATCACCTAATCAATACAAAAAGAATCAAATTTCGTGCTGACCTGACCAAATCCGCATAATTTTTTCCAGAAACTCATTATCGAGATAGGACGCAGGTAATCATGATCTGTCAGCATCTCTAATACTATACGGCACAATCGGTTTGCGACAAATCCCGCTTGCCGGTGTAATTGTAGGACCTGAATATAAATCGGCAGAAGAGTCAGTTGACTTTATTACAAAACCAAAAATAAAAGAATTTGTCATCCCTGTTTCATAAAAAGTGCATGGATTTGCAGATGACGCGCACTTTTTCTTATAATTAGCGGGCGATTTCGCAAATCGCAGTATTAAAGTCAGCATAATTTCCCCTGCAGGACCGGTCAAAAAATAAGGGCTCTTTATTTTTGTGTATTAATAAAGAGCCCCGTCTGCCTTCCCTGGCGTCTGAGGGATCGATAAGAGTCTAATCAAAGTTGTCCGCCAAGGCTGCCCTTGCGGCGGCATAGTCCAATGCTATGCTGTGGCTCCCGCGCCGTTATCGGCCTTATAGTGCGTGGAAGGTCGCCAATCATCCACATCCGGATGGCAGACTAGTATTTTTTCATGAAGATATTTTTCGAATTAGTCAATATTCTCGAACAAACCCCCCATATTATCATTGCCCCAAAAACCTATAATTGACCGCATAAGTTATACTGGACAAGATTGAAGTTGTTGGATGAAAAGTGCGACCGTTTTTTGGGGATTGTCAACTCATTGTCAATATTTGTGTTATGTCTCGGGGTGGTTGACCTTGACTATATCTGTCAGGTATATTATCATAGCTGAAACCCTTTATGGAATATGAATATGAATATCAAGTTTCTGGATTTAAATGCCCAATATTATCAGATAAAAGATGAGATCGACCGGGCCATTGCGGAGGTTATTGAATCTTCGAGCTTTATTCTCGGACCGGCAGTGGCACGCTTTGAAGAAAATTTTGCGAGATTCTGCGGTTGCAAATTTACCGTTGCCGTGAATTCGGGAACGACGGCGCTGTCATTGACCATGAAGGCGCTTGGAATCGGGTCGGGCGATGAGGTCATTACCGCGGCCAATACCTTTATTGCCACCGTGGCGGCCATCATCGAGACCGGGGCGACACCGGTACTGGTTGATATCGACCCGATAACCCGGAACATAAATCCGGACCTTGTCGAAGGAGTGATCTCGCCAAGAACCAAAGCAATTATTCCGGTGCATCTCTATGGCTCCATGGTGAACATGGCTCATATCATGACAATCGCCGAAAAACATAACTTGCTAGTTATTGAGGATGCCGCTCAGGCCCACGGCGCTGCATTTAACGGGAAACCGGCCGGATCATTCGGCCGGGCAGGGTGCTTTTCGTTTTATCCCGGCAAGAATCTTGGAGCCTATGGCGAGGGAGGCGCGATTGTGACATCGGACCAGGCCCTGGCCGAGAAGTTGCGCATGCTTCGCGACCACGGTTCGAAACGCAAGTACTATCATGACATAGTCGGCTGCAACGCCCGCATGGATGGCATTCAGGGCGCCGTCCTGGATGTCAAGCTGAAGCACCTGACGCAATGGAACAAGGCACGAAATAATGTGGCTGCTCAATATCGACGACTGCTGTCAGATATGCCGATAACACTGCCCGCCGAATACAAAAATAGTTATCAAGTCTATCATCAGTTCGTAATCGAAACCGACCGGCGCGATGATTTGCAGAGCTATCTCAAGGACAACGGCATTCCAACCCTGATTCATTACCCGGTTCCGGTGCACAAGCAAAAAGGTTATATCGAGGCCGGATTCAGTGGTGGCC
This sequence comes from candidate division Zixibacteria bacterium HGW-Zixibacteria-1, assembly GCA_002838945.1. NCBI lineage: Bacteria > Pseudomonadati > Candidatus Zixiibacteriota > candidate division Zixibacteria bacterium HGW-Zixibacteria-1. The sequence continues at coordinate 65,567 of PGXB01000002.1, read as the reverse complement.
CATTTCCGGTGACGGAAAAACTGGCGGATAGAATTATTTCGCTGCCCATATATCCTGAATTAAAGGCCGAAGAAATAAAATATATAGCAGATAAGATAAGAGATTTTGTCAGCAACTGAGAAAAAATTCGAAGTGCCGGTCAGGCTGGAAGCAATCGCTTTCCTTCTGCTGGTATCTTTCTCGCTGATATTGCGTTTAAACCAGTTGTCGGCCGATCCGCCTCTGGGGATTTCGGCCTCCCACGGCGTTTACACCGATCCGGCGCAGTATGTGTCTTTTGCCCGCAATCTGCTTCTATGGGGCTCGTTCAGCCCGCTGGATGATTTTCGGTTTATATTTTTTCTGAAATCGGCCATGACGCTTCTCTCACTGCTGATATTCAAAATCGGCGGTGTTGGATATGTTCAGGCAAATATCGTCGCCCTGATGTTTTCCTTCTCGACAATTGTTTTGCTCTATTTTACATTGAGAAAAATAGCCGGGTCACTGGCCGCAATTGCCTTCCTTATATTTATTACTTTTGATTACAATCAGATTTTTTATGGCCGCCTGCCGTTTCTTGAAAACAGCATGAATTTCTTTGGTATCCTGGCTTTTACAATTTTGATTTATGCCCAGCGGGCATATGCATTTGTACTGGCGGGGATGGCGCTGGCCGCGGGTATCTTCTTCGGCAAGCTGATCGGGATGATTTACCTTATCCCGTTTGTTTGTTATGCCGCTTATGATCTTTATTATGATCAACGTACCGCAATTATTAAAGGTATGTTGCGTTATATTTATTTCGCGGCGGGTTTTCTGGTGGTCCTGATTTTCTGGTATTTTTTCAGCTACCGCCCGGCAACGATGGCGGTGGCCGGTTATGTGCAGGAGCAGGCCATTGATCTCTATGGCTCGCCGGAAGCCTTGAAATATTATGATATATTCATTTACAGATACCTCTCATTCGGGGCGCTGAGCCGGTTATTTCCCAGAATGCCCGTCTCCGGCTTGCTGGCCTGGGGCATGATATTAATTCTTCTTTTTCGCCTCGGTTTCAGGGAGAGCTGGAAGAATAAGTTTTTTGGATTAACGCCCGGGGTTATTTTTTTGATTGCCCTGGTAGTTACGGCCTATGGCTCATTGATGATCTGGAATTATCGCCCGCTGAGGTACCAAATTATTCTAATTTATCCGATCTGCGCCCTGGCCGGGGTTTTTGTCAGTATCATCAATAGCCGCGTATCGACCGGCTTGAGCCGTCGGGGTTATATTGCATTTCCCCTGATTTTTTTCCTGTTTGTGGCGATACCGGTCTATCTGCTAATCGGCCCGATATATAACCTGTTCGATTCACCCTTTCATTATATCAATGCCCGCGGCGTCATAATCGCGGTCACATTTGCCGTCACTATTATTGTCACTCTACTGATGAGATTTGGTCCGATGTCGGTGCTGTCGCCGCCGCGCTGGTTTAAAAATTTTATTATTGTTGGCGCGGTTACTCTGACGGTTGTGCCGGGAGCCGTCAAGTATCTTGGCTGGTCCTCAACGGCCACGTACCATATCGTAAGAAATTCGAAGGATCTGGTCACGCTGGTTTCATCGGAGGCGGTCATATCGGGTCCTTATGCGCCCGTCATGACGCTGGAGAACCGGTTGATGAATTTCATTCATATGTTCGGAGTTTCAGTTGTTGATCCCGACTTTTTCAAAAATAATCCGGTGACCCATTTGCTTCTGGACAAGAGCAACCTCGAGATTGCCACCAAAGATTACCCTGAGTTGATGGAAAAGGCGGTTTCTATTTGCAAATATCGTATCGGGGGGCGTGATGTCAGCCTTTATCGAATCGCTGAATTCACCGGAAATCCGGCGGCGGCCAATTATAAATTGTCGCCCTATGAAGCGGCCATGGCGGCTTATGTGAATAAGGACATAAACAGCGGCAATAAGTTCATGGAAATCTATGACAGGCTGAATCCAGAAAATATGTCGGGTAATTTTGTTTTGGCTCAGTTGGCCGAGGAGAATGGACTTTATGCGGCAGCCGAGCGATATTTGAAAAAAGCGATCGAATTTTCGCCGACCGATTTTTACTTGCATTTTAGGCTGGGTGAATTTTATATTAAAATGTATAATCTGACAAGGGATTTGACCCTTAAGGTCAAAGCCGAACAGGAGTTTGGGACGGCATTGGTTTATAATCCCGAGTCGCGAAAGCTGATCCGCGATATTGATGAAAAATTAAAATAAAAGGGACCGGATAAACTTGAACAATTTGATCTCGGTTATTATTCCCGCCTTTAATGAGGAAGGAAACATCCCGGAATTATGCCGCCTTTTCAATGATATGGTGGAAAGGGCCGAGGAAAAGTATGAACTGGTTTTGATCGATGACGGCTCTACCGACGGGACTTTTGACAGGATTAAAGAAGCGGCCCGGCAATATGGTTTCATCAAATTCGCCAGGCACAATGTCAATCGCGGACTGACCGAAGGGTTGGGTACCGGGTTTTCGATTGCGACCGGCGATTATTATGTCTTTTATCCGGCCGACCTGCAGTACCTGCCGGAAAACATTCCGGCGCTGGTCAAACCCCTTTTTGAAGGGGCCGACATTGTTGCCGGATGGAAACAGGGTAAATATAAAAAGCGATTTGTATCATCCGTATATAATTATCTGTCGCGGCGCATTTTCGGTCTGAAAGTGCATGATCTCAATTCGGTCAAGGCTTTCAAGGCGGAAGTCGTCAAGGATATGTTCCTTCGAAAAGACTGGCACCGCTATCTGGTGGTGCTTGCCGCCGACATGGGCTATCATATCGCTGAAGTGAAAATTCCGTTGTATGAGCGCCAATGGGGCAAATCCAAGTTCTCGGGATTGATGCGGATTCCAATCGGGGTTCTGGATATGATTGCCGTCAAGGCGCAGTTGTCGCTTTTGAAAAAACCGTTATTGTTCTTCGGTCTGACCGGCTCGGTGTCTTTTGCACTGGGTCTCCTGGTCGGTTTGATCGCCCTCTACCTGCGATTTGTAACCGGCGCCGGTTTCCGCCCGATGCTTTACCTGGTGATTCTGCTTCTCGGTCTTGGTCTCGGATTTTTTATCCTGGGTTTTCTGGCGGAAGCAATGACCTCGATGAAAGAAGAGCTGGCCGCAATCCGCAAGAAGATAGACAGGATCGACGAAGGAAGAAAAACTAAGCAGCCTTAATCAATAAATATTTCCTGACAAAAACTTAGCCCGGAGAAGTACATTGGTCAAAAAGCAAGGCAAACCGGTCAGACCTCAGCCGGTCAGGACAGGCTTTAATCCAGAAAAATCGAAGTATTATTTCCCGATTTTTGCTGCGGTGATGCTGGTCGGTGTTATTATTCTCTTCAGGGAATTTATTTTTTCGAATAAAATGCTTTATGGATCGGATACAATCAATGCCGGAATTTTCTTTCGTCATTTTTATGTCGAGTACTTAAAGGCACATGGATCCGTTCCGGTCTGGAACCCGTATATTTTCGGCGGCCTGCCGTTTGTCGATGCATTTCACGGCGATATTTTTTATCCTTTCTCCGTGCTGAAATTCTTCGGCAATTTTTATCGCATGCTCGGGCTGAATCTGGTGATTCATATCTTCCTGGCGGGAATCTTCATGTATTTCGCCGCACGGCAGTTCAAGCTGTCGAAAATCGCTTCATCGGTCTCGGGTGCGGGATATATGTTTTCCGGTTTTCTTGTTTCGCTGGTGGCTCCCGGGCATGACGGCAAAATCTTCGTGACGACTTTATTTCCGCTGGTGATTCTTTTCCTGGACCGGGCCTTCGAGCGAAAACCGCTGCTGAATTTCACCTTGGTTGGTTTGGTCATCGGCATAATTATTTTAAGCCCGCATCCTCAGTTGTCATATTATGCTCTCTGGGTGGTGGCTTTTTACGGCGCCTTTAAGCTGGTCAATGTTTATTTGCAGACCAAATCCGTCGGAAAACTGGTCAAACCGGGGGCATTATTGGGTGCCGCGGTCGTTATCGGCCTGTTTATTTCGGCGGTGCAATTTTATCCCGGTTATGTTTACACCAAGAATTATTCGCCGCGCGCCGACACCAAGAGCGGTTATGACTGGGCCACCTCATGGTCAATGAATCAGGAAGAAGCCGTTTCGCTGGTCGTTCCGGAGTTTTCAGGAACGAATAGCGGTGAAGGGAACTATTACTGGGGCAAGAATGCATTCAAAGATAACTCGGAATATGCGGGGGTGATTTCACTCTTTCTGGCGGTTATTGCGGTCTTTTTCTATCGTCGAAAGGAGGCTATATTCTTCGGCGCCCTGGCACTCTTTGCCTTTATCTATGCTTTGGGCGGGACCACGCCGATCTTCAAGGTCTTTTTTTATTTGATTCCAAATGTAAAATCACTACGGGCACCTTCTACAATTATGTTTGTTTTCCTCTTTTCAGTATCGTTGCTGGCCGGCATGGCGATTCAATATCTGATGGATAAATTTTCTGAGGCCTCGGCCCAATTGCAAAAAAGGCTGAAAATATATCTGATCGCCTTTCCTGCGGCGTTATTGATCCTGGCATTATTGTTTTCGGCGGCCGGTGAATCGATGCTGTCGCTTTATAGTTCCATATTCTACTCGGGTATCAAGACCGAGATGATTCAGCAGAATTTGACCAAATGGTCGCTGGCCCTGATGAATTTGCCGAATATTCAAACCGGTTTCTGGGTTGTCTTTCTATTTGTTTCCATCGTCGCCGGCGCTTTGATGCTGTTTGTCTCGCGTAAGACAAGTGTGGCGATATTTCTGGTCATCCCGCTGGTCATTATGATTGACGGGATCAGGTTTGATTCCCGATTCATCAAGACTTTTGACTATCGCCAGCAGTTTACGCCTAATCAATTAACTGATTTTATAAGCAGGCTGCCGGGCGAATTTCGTGTTTTCAACCTCAAGGCGGTCGGGCAGGATTACCTTCCATATTTCGGGATAGAAGTGGTGACCGGTTATCATGGCAACCAGTTGCGATGGTATGATGATTTATTAGGCGGCCCGTCGATGAGCCATTTGAGCAATCCATATTTCCTGAATTTGGTCGGGGCGAAATATCTGCTTGCCCCGTCGGATACCAATATCCCGGCATATTATTTTGGCCCCGACAGCCTTAAAGTAAACAGAGATTTCGGCCGGGTAAAATTACTCCAAAATGATAACGCCTTCCCGCGTGCATTCCTGGTCGGTAATTATAAGGTTATCCCGGATCGAAAGGAGATCGACTCGCTGGTTGTAGAAGGCACGTCGAATCTGGAAAAACTGGTCTATCTTGAGGAAGAGCCTCCGCTTAAACCGGCGGGTGATTCGGTAATGGGGTCGGCCGAAGTTAATTCTTATGCAGTTGATTCGGTGCTTGTCGATATTAACATCGATCAGGATGCGCTGCTGGTCCTGACAGATAATTATTATTATGCCTGGGAGGCATTTGCCGACGGTCAAAAAGTCGATATTATGCGGGCCAACGGATCCTTCCGGGCGGTTCCGGTTAAGGCGGGAACGAAACAGGTCCTGTTCAAATATAACAGGGGAGTGAATAATCCGGCAAAAATGGTCACCTTGTTGACTCTTTTGCTGGTGGTAATTATATTGGCTGCTCATTTGGTGATGTATATAAAAGAGAAGAAACGATTGGCATCTGCGGTATGAACGAAGATAAAAAGGCGCTGATAATTTTTCCTACCTACAACGAAAAGGAAAATATCGAGCTGATAGTCGGGAAGGTCCTTGAAAAGGACCCCCGGGTTAATGTTTTAATCGTCGATGATAATTCACCCGACGGAACCGGGGATATTGCGGATCGTTTGTCCTCTCGAAACGGCCGGATCAATGTCCTGCATCGGACCAACAAGGAGGGTCTTGGCCGCGCCTATATCGCGGGCTTCAAGTGGGCGATTGAACATCGTTTTGATTATATATTTGAAATGGATGCCGATTTCTCGCATGATCCCAGGTATATCGTGGACTTTCTGAAAACTATTGAGGACCATGATCTTGTCTTGGGTTCGCGGTATATCTCCGGAGTAAATGTCATCAACTGGCCGATGAAGCGGCTGCTGCTTTCATATTATGCCAATGTCTATACGAGGATAGTGACCGGGTTGCCGGTCCGCGACGCCACCGGCGGATTCAAATGTTTCCGGCGCGAGGTGCTGGAGGCGCTCGACCTCGATGCAATACGATCAAACGGCTATATCTTCCAGATAGAAGTATCCCTGCGGGTCTGGAAAAAAGGCTTTCGCATAAAGGAAATTCCAATAATCTTTACCGATCGTGAACGGGGAACTTCCAAAATGTCCAAGGATATTGTCCGCGAAGCCATCTGGAAGGTGTGGTATCTGAGATTAATGACAATGTTCGGCAAAATTAAATAGGTGTCAGAAATCAATCCTCAAAAATCGGTATCTGCCATTGTCGTGACTTTCAATTCCGCCGAAAGAATTGAATCCTGTTTAAAGGCATTATCCGATGAAGTTGACTCGGTGGGCGGGGAGATCATTGTCTATGACAATGCCTCGCAGGATGCCACTATCCGAGCCATCGAGACAGGTTTTCCGCGCGTTGTCATTCACAAATCAGAGAAAAATATCGGATTTGGAGCCGCCAATAATCGAGCCGCCGCAAAATCCGGGAAAGAATATATTTTGTTCGCCAACCCGGACTTGATAATTGATAAAGGATCGATTTCGGCCCTGATCGAAGCGCTGGAGAAACTTCCCGATGCCGGTGCGGTGGCCGGTCGAATGCGTAATCCTGATAGGACATTTCAACCCACCTGCCGGAAATTGCCGACAACAAACAATATATTTTTTTCACGAGGTTCCATACTCGGGGGCAAAGCCGGAATGACGCAATACACGCTGGGCGATTTCGATTCGTCTGCCGCTGTTCCGGCGGCGGCCGCCACATGCCTGCTGATGAGCAAGAATTTTTTCCTTTCGCTGGGCGGATTCGATGAGCGATTTTTCATGTTTATGGAAGATACCGATCTCTGCGTGCGAATCGCGGCCGCGGGCAGAATAATTTATTTTGTCCCCGGAGCGGGAGGTGTTCATTACTGGGGCGGCGGCGCCACGGTGTCGGCTTTCAAGAGATTATGGCATCATCATATGTCGGTCTGGAAATATTTTTTAAAACATTATCCGAACGGCTTTTCATTATTATTGCTGCCGGCCGCTTTGCTGGTTAATCTGCTCCTGAAGACCGTGATGGTAAGGTCAAGGGATTGACTATATTATAAATTTAGGGGATGAATCTTGATTAAAGGTTGTTTGACAGTCTTTTTTTCCTCGACTCTGGCCGGAATTCTTTTTACCCTGGCGATAATAAGATTATGTCATAAATATTCCATCTATGATCATCCCGGCGGGCGCCATAAACGGCACAAGAAACCGACCCCGATTCTCGGCGGAAGCGTCATATTGCTGTCTTTCTGGCTGGGAATTCTGGCTTATCTGATTTTCAATGATGGCGCCTTTGGCGAAATCAGGGAATCGATTCCCCATATACTTGCAGGTTCTTTGATAATTTTCGGTGTCGGTCTTTGGGATGATTTCAGGCCGCTCTCGGCCTGGATAAAACTGGCGGCACAGGCGGCCGCCGGCCTTATTTTATACTATGGCGGATTGTCGGTCAACCTTCTGTCGCTTCCCATCCTGGGCGAGATTTCGGTTAATGGTTTGTCGGTCCTGATTACCGTTTTCTGGGTCATCGCTTTGTCGAATGCGGTCAATTTAATCGATGGACTCGACGGTCTGGCGGCCGGAGTCTCGATTATTGCCTTGATAACCATGACCATAATCGGTGTTTTATTTAAAATTGACGCCGTCGTGGTTATTTCACTGGCCCTGCTGGGTTCATTGCTGGCTTTTTGGATTTTTAATCGTTACCCGGCCAAAATATTTATGGGTGACAGCGGCTCGTTGTTGATTGGCTATATCTTTGCCGTAATTTCTCTTGTGGTTCCGATTAAGTCATATACAACTGCGGCTCTCTTTATGCCGCTTCTGGTTCTGGGGGTGCCGTTGACCGAGACGATTACTTCGTTTTTGCGCCGTCTGGCGGCGGGCAGGAATGTAATGAAAGCCGACCGCCGGCACATTTTTCATATTCTGGCCGTGGCCGGCCTCTCATACCGCCAGATTGTCAACCTTTTTTATCTTTCGGGGCTTTTTTTCGGCTTTTCTTCGATCATTATGCTTCTTTTCGGCCGGGGCGTGGTTTTGACTTTTTTACTCCTTTTTATAGTTGTTATTTTTATAATATATTTTATCTTAATTGCTCGTATGAAAAAGGAAAATACGGCCAGATAGGACGTTAATAAAGTATGGAAGACAGACAGATACTTGACTTCGAAAAGCCGATTATCGAATTGCAGAAGAAGATATCGGACATGAAGGACTTTGCCTCCGGCGCCAACCTGGAACTGTCGGGCGAAATTAAATCGCTGGAGAGCAAGCTGGATAAGATGCGCCGGGAAATATTCTCCGGCCTGAGTCGCTGGCAGAAAGTCCTTCTGGCTCGACATCCCCGGCGGCCGTACACGCTTGATTATATTAAGAATATGACGACCGACTTTATTGAGCTTCACGGCGATCGTTATTTTGCCGATGATAAGGCCATTATCGGCGGTTTTGCCAAACTGGACGGCAAACCGGTCCTGATTGTCGGTCAGCAGAAGGGGCGCGATACCAAACAAAAATTGTATCGGAACTTCGGTATGCCACATCCGGAAGGTTATCGCAAGGCCCTGAGATTGTTTAAATTGGCCGAGAAATTCAATAAGCCCATCGTAATCCTGGTGGATACACCGGGTGCCTTTCCGGGTATCGGAGCCGAAGAACGCGGCCAGGCCGAGGCTATCGCCAGAAATCTCCGCGAAATGTCGATTCTGAAGGTACCGATTGTAATTGTCATAATCGGTGAGGGCGCTTCCGGCGGGGCCCTTGGAATTGCCATCGGTGACCGTGTCTTCATGTTACAGTATTCCTGGTATTCGGTAATTTCTCCTGAAGGGTGTGCCGCAATTTTGTGGCGCGATAATGCCTATGCACCGCAGGCGGCCGAAGCCCTTAAATTGACCGCCGATGATTTAATGGATTTGAAAATAATTGACAAGATTATCGAGGAGCCGCCGGGAGGCGCTCACAATGATCCTGAACTTATGGCCCAAAACGTTAAGAAGGAAGTCCTGGCGGCCCTGGCCGAACTGGAGCAGTTGACGGAAGATGATTTGCTCGTACAGAGACTTCAGAAATTCCGGAAGCTGGGCGTATATCAGGAATAGGAGGTTGATTTATGGCTCTGTCAAAAGCCTTGCTTGAAATTATAGTCTGCCCGAAATGTAAAGGGGAACTGGAATACAGGTCAAATGAGAATAAATTGAATTGCAACAGCTGTCGATTGTCATTTCGGGTTGAAGATGAAATCCCCGTTTTATTGATTGATGAAGCTGAAGGATATTAAACAGGGGTGACAATATGAAATTATCCAAGTTTTGTTCCGAGGATCTGATTACCTTTAATCTTAAATCCGGAGACAAGGAAAGTGTTCTGGATGAACTGGTGGAACTTGCTTCCAAATCGAAATTGGTCAAGAGCTCCGAGGAGTTGCTTAAGGATGTCATGGATCGCGAGGAACTGGTCACTACTGGTGTCGGTTATGGCGTGGCCTTTCCACATGCCAAGACCAAGGCGACCAAAGGGATCGTCATTGCCTTCGGCCGGTCCGAAAAGGGAATCGATTTTGATGCGATGGATCATAAGCCGGTCAACCTGTTTTTCCTGATAGCCGCACCGGAAGATGCAATCGGCGCCCATTTGAATGTGATGGCCCGATTATCGTACATCATGAAATCGGAAGAAAATCGTCAAAAGATGATGACTGTCACATCACCGGGCGAACTACTTCAAATGATCGACACCGTCGAATAACCTCTATTCTGGCAGGGAGGCTGGAGTCATATGACATTGTTTTCGACGATTTTTCAAAAAAATCGTCGCTTTTTCAACTACGGGCTGGCGGCCGTGCTTTTTATCCTGATTGCTACTTCACCCCGGGTGGTCAGGCCTTTATTGGGCAATGTTTGCTCATCGACATTCTTCTATCCTTTTTCCGAGCTAAAAGATTACGCCACTGAGCTGCAGCATGTGGCCCGTGAAAACAGGTCATTGAACAAGCAACTGACGGAAACTTCCCTTCAACTTGACCTTCTTTCCGAAGCCAAACGTGAAAATCAAAGATTGCGGGAAGTCATTGGTTTTGAACCTCCCGAATCTTTTCGGCTTGTTTCGGTAAAAATCGTCACCTTATATCAAAATATTTATCCGGTGGCGGCAGTTATAAATAAGGGCAGTCTGGAATCAATACGAATCGATCAACCGGTCATTAACCGCTTTGGTCTGGTTGGGAAAATCAGGGAAGTAATGCCCGATTTTGCGACCGTGACGTTACTTACCGATCCCTCCAATGCGGTCTCCGGCCGGGTTGCGGAGACGCGCGAAATCGGGATCGTCCGATTTTCTTCCGATAAAGGGATGTATCTCGATAATCTGCCTGCGGACAGCGACATCAAGCCCAAGGATTTGATCATTTCATCCGGACTTGGCGGCGTTTATCCGGCCGGATTGTCGGTGGCCATTGTCGATTCGGCCATGGCCGAGCGAGGAGATATATTAAAAACCGTCTATCTCAAACCAACCGTCGACTTCTTTGAAATTGATGAATTATACGTGCTGATAGGCGGTGAAAAATGAGGATCATTCCCTATATTTTTTATCTCTTTCTTCTGGCCCTGCATTTGATCCTTATTAAGGACATCACGACTATCTATGGCGCCGCTATTGACCTGACCGCGTTAATGATTACTCTTGTTGCGCTTTATAAGAGCGAAACCGCAACTCTCTGGTTTGCCTTCTGTGCCGGAATCATCGCCGGCTCCATCAGGCTTGATCTCATGCCGTGGGAGATGCTGTCTCTGGTAATCCCGGCATTGGCCGTAAACCAGATCGGGACGAGAATCAATCTTGAATCGGTCACATCGAGGCTGACTTTAATGGCCGGATTTCTCCTGATTCATCAGAGTATTGTTATGCTTGTTATATCAAGTTCTGATTTCCCGACCCTTATATATAAAGCCATTCTGCCTGGAGCGATTTATACCCTGATAATCGGGGGAATAATATTTCAGACAATTGACGGCCGTATAACCTGGAAAAGGATTAAGACTCTTTTTTAGTATGCAGCAGTCAACAACCACAACCGACACCAGGGTGAAGATTTCGGTCACGCTGGTGATACTGGCCGTTCTGATGATAATCGGGACGTTATTTTATCACCAGGTAATCAGATATCGCTTCTTTGCAGCGCAATCCGAAAGCAACCGTATTCGTGTTCAGCCGGTGATTCCGAAACGTGGTTTGATCTATGACCGGAATATGGAAATATTGGCTGATAATCGGCTTTCCTTTACGGTATCGCTGGTTCCATTTGAAAGGCAGGACGGGCTTACCATACCCAAATTGTCACAGCTTCTGGGATTGGATACAAGCGAAGTCGAGAAAAGAGCCCGGGCCAATTTTGTCAGCCGGTATATGCCGACCCCAATTAAGAGGGGCATGGGCATTGACACCGTTTCGATTTTGGAGGAGAAGGGGCAATATTATCCCGGCATAACCTATAGTGCCGAATCGGTCAGGCGGTATCCTGACAGTATATCCGCGGAAACCTTTCTGGGGCATGTCGGTGAGGTTTCCACCGATGAAATAAAGTCAGAAAAAACGAAGGAATATCGCCTTGGGAGTCTGATCGGTAAGAGCGGCATTGAAAAAAAATATGACATGCTGTTACGGGGCCTGGAGGGAACAAGGTACATTGAAATTTCCGCCATGGGCCAGATAGTCGGTACCTATGAGGGAAAACAGGAAATCCCGGCCATCGCCGGCAGCGACCTGGTCCTTACTATTGACAGGGAATTGCAGCAGTTTATTGTCAGGAATTTCGACAGCGTTCAGTGCTGCGGGACCGTCATCGCGATGAATCCGAAGACGGGCGGCGTTCTGGCGATAGCTTCCTTTCCGCATTTTGATCCCAATATCTTTTCCGGCGTTGTCCCGCCCGATATATGGCAGGGAATCGCCACGGATGCCAATCATCCTTTGCTCAACCGGCCATTGGCCGGTCTGTATCCGCCCGGATCAACCTCCAAGCTGATTACGGCCGGAGCGGCTCTCGAAATGGGTTTGGTCGATGAAAACAGCCTTCTTAAACCTTGCTTTGGCGGGATGCAGTTCGGCAATCGTTTCTTCCGCTGCTGGGAGCCGGGCGGGCACGGTAAAGTTAATATGTATGGTGGCATCGAACGATCATGCGACGTTTATTTTTATCAGTTGGGTCAGATAATGGGTGTCAATGCCTGGGCCGACTATGCCCGAAAATGCGGTTTTGGCGAAAAGACCGGAATTGACCTGATCGGTGAAAAGGCGGGCATTGTGCCGACATCGGGTTATTATGATGATCTATTTGGAAAAAGAAAGTGGTCGCCATATCTGATTCTTAACCTGGCTATCGGACAGGGCGAATTTACCATAACGCCGCTGCAACTGGCGCAATTTTATTGCGGCCTGGCCAATCATGGTGTCGTTAATCAGCCGCACCTGCTGAAGCAGATTATCGCACCGACCGGTGAAATACATGATGTCGAACCGGTTCTTGCATATACGCTTCCTTTTTCACCGCGGACAATGGATATATTGCTCGAATCATTGAAGCTGGTTGTCGCCGGCGAACATGGCACCGCGCGCAGCCTGAGAAATAAATTTTATGCTGTGGGCGGAAAAACCGGAACAGCCCAAAACCCCCATGGTGACAATCACTCCTGGTTTGCCGCCTTTGCGCCCGCCGATGATGCTGATATAGTCGTGGTCGTTCTCGTGGAAAACGCCGGACATGGTTCCGAGGTGGCCGCGCCATTGGCAGGAAAAATAATGAAATATTATCTGTTGGAACGCCTGCCGGCAGCTATGGCGATGGGGGAGACCATAAAAAACTGAGATGAATATTGTCTATCGAAATCTTGACTGGAAGCTGATTGGCGCCGCCCTGATTCTATCGATAATCGGGATACTGCTGATATATTCCGCCCAATTTGATTCGGCGACCGGTTCATCGCAGGATTTTTATGTCAAGCAAATACTCTGGGTATGCATGGCTCTTTTTGCCTTTGCAGTCGTTATTCATATCCCCTTGCGCATGATAGATTTTCTGGCCTATCTGTTCTATGCCCTGGGATTGTCTCTGTTATTGCTGGTTTTCTTCATCGGACATTCCAAGTACGGGGCGGCTCGGTGGTTCTCTCTGGGACCGATAAATGTGACTCCGTCGGATATTGCCAAGCTGGCGCTATTGATTGCCCTGGCGCGTTTTTTGGCCTACACCAAACTGCGGCCGCAGTCAATCGGAAGATTACTGATTTCAACGGTGATAACCGTAATCCCGGTCGGAATGGTTATTGTCCAGCCCGATCTGGGAACATCAATGGTTTTTGTGGCCCTCTTATTCAGCCTTTGGTTTTGGTCGGGTCTGTCGCCATTTTATATTATTTTGATAATATCGCCGTTGATTTCGCTGCTGACCGCTTTTCACTGGTTGACCTGGGTGGTCTATCTGGTCATTTTGATAGGATTTATTTTGGCCTTCAGACCGGGTTTTCTGTCCGGATCTTTGGCGGTCACGGTCAATCTTTTCTTCGGGATCCTGGCCCCCATAGTCTGGAATCGACTGGCCGATTATCAGAAACTCAGGATTCTCACTTTTCTTGACCCGGGACGGGATCCCCGTGGCGCGGGGTACCAGATTATTCAGTCGAAAATTGCGGTCGGCTCGGGCGGATTGATCGGCAAGGGGTATCTCGAAGGCTCTCAGAGTCAGCTTAAGTTTCTTCCGGAACGTCATACCGATTTTATTTTTTCGGTTTTGGGCGAGGAATTTGGCTTTATCGGGACTCTGATTGTCATAGTACTGTTTGCCTACATTTTTTATCGGGGTATTATGATTGCGGCGCGATGCCGATCAAAATTTACATCGTACCTTGCCTGGGGAGCCATAACGATCCTGTTTTTTCAATTTTTTATCAATGTCGGGATGACGATCGGATTGATGCCGGTGACCGGCCTGCCCTTGCCGTTACTCAGTTATGGCGGCACCTCTCAGATTTTATCCTGGATATTAATAAGCCTTTTGGTCCTGGCGGACTATCACTGGACAGAATATTAGTTTCGATTCAGAGGATTTAATATGTATTTGAAGAAACTTCCTATTTTAATTTTTTTGTTCCTTGCGGCGGTCATTTTCACTCCACGGGCCGGCGCCACTGCGATTGCCGATTTCATGCCCCCAAAACAGCTGGCTCTAATTAAAAATATCAAATCGGTCAAAACTACCGGCAGTGTTGAACTGGGCGGCCTGAGCGGTGAAACAGAAGTCATTTTTGCCGTTCCGGATAAAATTTATAATATCACCGATTTGGGGATTTTGAAGCTGACCCAGGCCTATAACGGCAGGACCGCATGGATGGAGGACCAGAATGGCCAGACACTGGAGCTTACCGGTATGGAGAAGAAAAATATGATTACCGGGGCCTATATGGCCGGGATGTCATATTTGTTCGATGATCGGATGCCGGGCACGGTGACATTTCTAAAGGATACCGCTCTCAATGAAACCGGCTATAAATTATTTCTGGCATTCCCGAAGTATGGAGATTCTTTATGGCTGTTTATAAACGTAAATAACGGGCGGCTCGAGGTGGTTCGCGAAAAATTGGATGAAATCGATGTTGTTACTTACATGTCCGATTTTCGCGAAATTGATGGCATCGAGGTTCCTTTTGTTAACCGGACCGAGTCGAATATTCCCCAGTTGAATGCTGTCATAAGGACGACCTCGGTGGAATTTAATGTCCCGGTTCCGCAATCATTATTTCAAATGACGGCAGGGGGAGAAAAAGATTACCTGTTCCCGGATAATAAGGATTCGGTAATTATGCCCTTTGAACTTTTTGCGGGTCATATTTATATTGAAGCTTCGGTTAACGGCAGCCCTGTGAAAAAATTCATTCTGGATTCGGGCGCCGGGACAAATGTTCTCGATAGGGAATTATCGGATAAAATCGGACTGGTTCCGACCGGTGAACTGCCCGCCAAAGGTGTGGCGGGATATGGAACCGCGGCGGTTGCTGATATCGATTCGTTAAACGTCGGCGGAATCAAGCTATACAATCAAATATCCGCCATTGTGGATTTGTCGGATATCCGGGCTTCAACAGCGGAAAATTTCGGGGGAATCGTCGGTTTCGATCTCCTTCAGAGATTTCCATTCCGGCTTGATTTCAAGAAAAACAGCCTCATCTTCTACAACCCCGATACCTTCGTGCCGCCCGATTCTAATTTTGCGGTTGATTTTGAACTGCATTTAAAAGTCCCCTTGGTTCAGGCTCAATATGGCAATATTACAGGAAGATTCCTGGTCGATTTTGGCAATGCGCTGGGACTGATTCTTCACAAATCTTTTGTGGATAAGAATAAACTGGACAGCACTTTTTCCGAAATTAAAAAAATGGAAAGAGGTGTCGGCGGTGTGGGGGGGCAGTCTGAGGCTTATGCCGCGGTTGGAACCGTATTTAAGGTCGGGCCGGCTGAAATAATTAAACCGACCCTGATGGTTGCCGGAGGTTCCGGCGGATTAATGGATTCGAGAGAAGTTGACGGAAATATTGGGAATCTGATGTTGAGAGATTTTTCTGTTTTAATGTATTACAAAAATAAAAAAATGTATATTTTGCCCGTGTTATAAAAATAAATTGAACATCGCCGTTAGTGTGAATGTGAGAGGTTTTGAGATTTAAATCGGTAAAGTGTATCGGGTATAATATCATAGTGAACCATTGCTGCGTATTTGATTGAAACGGCGGAGGTTGGTTTTGGGTAAAAGAAACATGTTAATTAAAACAATAATTTTCATAATATCCGGAATTCTTATCCTGCCCCTGGCATCGTCGGGTTTGCAACTGGAAAAGAAGGGCTTTCCCCAAAAGAATTTTGCCGGGGCAAGAATCGGTGCCTGGACCAATTCGGGTGATGAAGCGGCGCCGACGGATTCCCCGTTTTCAATGGAATTCGACAATAGTTCCGTTTACGGTGAATTTTTCTATGCCATCAGGGTTGCGCCCCCATTGGCGGTTGAAATCTCACTGGGATTGTACAGCCGGGGAGACATACAATACAGCAGCAGCACTGCCACATATGTGGGGGCGGTAAACCTGTATCCGATGTTTCTTTCGACTAAGCTGTATCCATTCTTTAAATTGGAGAGTCTGCCGATTTATATATATGCTCAACCCGGCTTAGGGTTTGTTTATGGCAGTCAGAGCGTCATCGATTATAACGATTATTATTACACTTACTATGGCTATACTGCCGAAAATACTGAGACTAAATTCACTTATATGCTCGGCGGCGGAATTGACTGGCCGATAGGGACCAATATCGGACTGACCATGAGTTATAAATATATGCCGGTCAAATTCGGTCAGCCTTTGGCGGAAATAAAGGATTATTCCGGCTGGACCTTAACAGTCGGCGCAGGATATATTTTCTAAACGCTGAAACTTACCTGGAATAATAAGGAGGTTGCATGGCAATCAAAGTAGGTATTAACGGATTTGGGAGAATCGGACGTCTGGTTTTTCGAGCCGCCCAGAAATCAAAAATAGAAATTGTCGGCATCAATGATATCACAGATGCCGCGACGTTGGCGCATTTGTTAAAATATGATTCTATCCATGGCAAATTTAAGGGCGAAGTCGGTTATTCCGACAACCGCCTGGTCGTGGACGGTAAAGAAATTCCAGTCATGGCGGAGCGTGATCCGGCCAGTCTGCCCTGGAAGGTGCTTGGTGCCGAAATCGTGGTGGAATCGACCGGCCTATTCAAAGATAAGGAATCAGCCGGCAAACATATCCATGCCGGTGCCAAGAAAGTGCTTATTTCGGCGCCCGCCAAGAAGCATGACGGTACTTTTGTCATGGGTGTCAATGATAAGGATTACGATAAAAACAAGCATCATGTCATTTCGATCGGAAGCTGCACCACCAACTGCCTCGCGCCGATAACCAAAGTTTTGCTGGATAATTTCGGGATCGAAAAGGGGTTTATGACGACCATCCACTCCTATACCAATGATCAGAAAATTCTCGATCTCCCGCATAAGGATCTTCGCCGCGCCCGGGCGGCCGCCTTATCCATGATTCCGACCACCACCGGCGCCGCCAAAGCGATCTCGGAAGTTCTTCCGGCCACGAAAGGCAAGCTGGATGGCTGCGCCATTCGTGTTCCGACCCCTGATGCATCTCTGGTGGATCTGGCCGTCATCATGGAAAAAGAAGCCACCGTCGAGCAAATTAATGCCGCCATGAAAAAAGCCGCCGACGGGCCGATGAAGGGATTTCTTGAGTACACCGAAGAACCGATCGTTTCGGTTGATATTATAGGCAATCCGCACAGCTCTGTTTTCGACTCCCAATTGACCATGGCCAGCGGCAACTTTGCGAAAGTTTTCTCATGGTATGACAACGAATGGGGCTTCTCCTGCCGCATGATTGACATGCTGGCGAAGATGTTATAAAGTACGAGCCCCCGCCACGGGGGCTTCTTAAAACGGAGTCAGTATGAATAAATTGACGGTGTCAAATATAAACTTCAAAGGCAAAAGAGTCCTCATCAGAGTTGATTTCAATGTCCCGCTGGACAGCCAACAGCATATTACCGATGATCGCCGTATCGTCGCGTCACTGCCGACCATCAATCGCATCATCAATGACGGCGGTCGGCTTATCCTGTGCAGCCATCTGGGACGACCCAAAGGCAAAGTGGTTCCCGAAATGTCGCTCAAACCGGCGGCTGCCAGACTTTCGGAACTTCTGGGGAAAGAGGTTATGTTCGCACCCGACTGTGTCGGCGATATGGTGGCAAGCATGGCCGATGCTCTTGGAGAGGGCGATGTCATGCTGCTTGAAAATCTCCGTTTCCATCCTGAGGAAACCGACAATGATCCCGGTTTTTCCGGGCAACTGGCCAAGCTGGCCGATGTATATGTCAACGATGCTTTTGGCTCGGCTCATCGTGCCCATGCCTCAACTGAAGGTGTCACCAAATATTTTGATACCTGCGCCGCCGGACTGCTGATGGAAAAGGAACTGGAATACCTGGGCAATGCCCTGTTCGCTCCCAGGCGGCCCTTTGTGGCCATTCTGGGTGGCGCCAAGATATCGGGCAAGATCGATGTGATTGAAAACCTGATGACTAAGGTGGACAGCATCATTATCGGCGGCGGCATGGTTTTCACGTTTCTGAAAGCAATGGGAAAGGAAATCGGGGATTCGCTTCTCGAAGCCGACAAGCTTGGTCTGGCCGGAGAAATATTGAAAAAAGCGGTTGCGAAAAAGGTCCGCCTGATTTTCCCGACCGATTTTGCGGTCGCGGCGGATGTAAATGACAGCAGAGTCACGGTCGTCTCAGCCGACAAGATACCGGCCGGGATGAAGGGCCTCGATATCGGGCCGGACTCGATTAAACAGTTCTCGGTCGAGTTGAAAAACGCCAAGACGGTGGTCTGGAATGGGCCGATGGGCGTTTTCGAAGTCGAGAAATTTGCCGCCGGGACCTATGGTATTGCCCGAATTCTGGCCGATATCACAGCCAAGGGAGCGGTGACGGTTGTCGGAGGCGGCGATTCGGCTTCAGCCGTGAGCAAATGCGGCCTTGATGACAAATTGACACATATTTCTACCGGGGGCGGAGCTTCGCTTGAGTTTCTCGAAGGTAAGATTCTTCCGGGTGTTGCCGCGCTGACCGATGCCAAATAACTGAGGAAATGACAACATGAGATTGACAATAATAGCCGGCAACTGGAAGATGAACAAAACCAATGCCGAGGCGGCGGAGCTGGTCCGCGGATTGGTTAAGAGTCTCGGCGGGGGCGAACATCCCCGGGTGGTAATTTGCCCGCCCTATACCGCTCTGAGCGAAACGGCCCAATTGCTCAAAGGGAGTCGGATATATCTTGGGGCACAAAATATGTATTTTAAGGAAACAGGGGCATTTACGGGCGAAATTGGCCCTTTGATGCTCTTGACAATCGGAGTAAAGTATATTATTTTGGGCCACTCGGAAAGAAGGGAATATTTTTCCGAGACCGATGCGATTGTAAATGAGAAGGTTAAGCTGGCTGTCAAAAGCGGGCTTGGCCCGATTGTTTGTATCGGTGAGAAGCTTGAAGAACGCGAAAAAGGCAAGACTGAGGAGGTCATTGGCAGACAGGTAGATGGCTCGCTGGACGGTTTGACGGCCGGAGATATGAAACAGGTCGTAATCGCCTATGAGCCGGTCTGGGCAATCGGAACCGGTAAAACAGCCACCCCGGAAATGGCGCAGGAAGTTCATCGCTTTATCAGGAATAGGATAAGGACGAATCACGGGGATGCCACGGCCGATAATTTATCGATACTTTACGGCGGTTCCATGAACGCCGCCAATGCCGCCGGGTTGCTGAAACAGCCCGATATCGACGGCGGCTTGATCGGCGGAGCCAGCCTGAAGGTTGAGGATTTTACGCAAATAGTCAAATCTGCATAGACGGAGGAATTGCTTTGTTTACTGTAATGGTTGTGTTTCATACACTGGTCTGTATTCTGCTGATGATTGTCGTGCTGATGCAGTCGGCCAAAGGTGAAGGATTGGCCGGCGCCTTCGGCGGCGGCGGCACCGGTTTGACCGGCGCGGTTTTCGGCGGACGCGGCGCGGCCTCATTTCTTTCGAAGGCGACGACGATTCTGGCGGTTGTCTTTATAATTAACTGCGGTGTCCTGGCCTTCATGTCGAGTCATCGCAGCGGGCGCGGCGCTGGAGCTGCCACAGGTGGCTCAGTCGTGACCGAGGAGGCGCAGAGGGAACTGGAGCGTCAGTCGGCCCAGCAACAGGCGCTGCCGGTTGATAACCAGGGCGGCACCCAACCTGCCGACCAGAATACCGGTGATGGCGAACTGCCGGCAGTTCCCGCACAGAACGAGACCGGTCAATAATATTTGACGGCAAAATATAGTGCGGAAGTGGTGGAATTGGTAGACACACCATCTTGAGGGGGTGGCGCTGAATAAGCGTGGGGGTTCAAATCCCCCCTTCCGCACCATAGATACACGGCCCCGCATCAGCGGGGTTTTTTTTATCAATTTGGCTCGAAAAACAACCAATCTTCATTTTTTCGTCTCTCTTTTAGGATACGCCTGGCATTTGAAGTCGTCTGTGCCTCAAGACCATTGCTCTCGAAAAATTATTCCCCGGCGATGATTTTTGCTTGTTTTAAAAGAGTTGCTTTCTTAATATTAATCCACAGGGCTAACCCAAATGGTTAGCCAGGGCGACAATCGTTCGATTTTCATTTTCATATGACATCAGATTGTTCCGATAGCGAGGGCGCTTTTGAATTACGTTTTATCTAACATCATTGGTCGAGGTTACCCATAGGGTTGACTGCTTGCGGTTTGACATGCTAATCTAAAATCAATTTAGGATAAAGAGGCTGTGGATGAAAGTAAAAAACATTGTTAGCATGGCGGCAATATCGGTGATATTGCTGGCGGTACTTTTCGGCTGCAATGGTTTGACGGTCGATAATAGTCTTTCGCCGCCGACCATAGGGACACCCATATACAATTGCGCCAGTATTATTTCATATGGAGGCGCCGATCGAAATGCTAAAATCCGGATCTACGTAAATGGTGCCAAAGTCAAGGAATTCAGCACCTGGATGGGTTGGGGAGAGGTGGTCCTGCCAAATCCATTGAGTACCGGAGATGTAGTCTCGGCCGCTCAGATAGTGGGCAATCATATCAGTGTGAAATCCAGAGAACCGGTAACAGTCGTCACGATTCCGCCCTCGAACCTGATCAGCGGTGAGAAACTGCTAACGCCCAAAATCCATGGGCCCCTTTTTGAGTGCCAGAAATGCATAGTGGTTGAGAATATAGTGGAAGGGGCCACTGTTCGTCTCGCACAGAATGGCGCTGAAATTAAAAACGGCATGACCCCTTACAGAAATATCAGATTTGGAGTTCCCGAACTTGTCCTGGGTGACGGGTATGATTCGTGGCAGGAGATGTGTCTCAAGCAAAGAGGCTATACCAGCAATCATTCCGACATTGAAAAGGTCCAGAAAAAACCGGAATCCCTGCCGACCCCGGCAATTCATGAGCCGATTGTAATCGGCAATGATGCTTGTCGTGTTGATAATCTGTTTCTGGGGGCAGTTGTCATGATCTTTGCTGATGACGGTAGCGGGCCCGTCCAGGTAGGTGGCGGCACCGCCATTGCCAATGCCGTAATATATGGAATAAATCCTGTTTTCAAAGATGGTTTTATCTATTACGCTATTCAATATCTGTGTGATCTGGGATCGGATCCATCTGAAAAAGTGCCACCTGTGAAAGAAGTCCCGGCGCCGGTTGTCAGAGAACCGATCTGTAAAGATGAATTTTATGTTACGATATGTAATACGGTGGTTCTAAGCACAGTGAAAGTTTTCGTCAATGGTACCCAGGTTGCTCAGGCGGCCGGAAATGGCGAATGCATAAAAATCGCATTGGGAGACGCCACCAATTTTGCTGCAGGAGATAAAATCACGGCCCAGCAATTTGTTTTCGGGGCGGCCAGTCCGCTTTCCGCCCAAGTTATTGTCAGGCAGGATGGTGCGCCGCCGTATGAGCCGGCTTACTGGAATGACGCTGCCACCGTCACCTGCAATAACTGTTATAATTATGGATGTAATATAAAAACCAATACCTATGCACAACCTGGTTATGCTCATGGTGCCTCGCACTCTACGACCTGCCCGACCGTAACTTCGGCCGCGCAGGCAGACGGTCTGATGGTCACAAATATTGACAAGGCATGCCGGGATTGTTATCACATAGTTGCCCTGGTAATTGCGCCCAATCAAGACTACCATTGGTATCGTCTTGACGACAATGGGCGCTGGTCGCATAAAATGGGCCCTTATCCGGCCAGTGACCGCGATGGCACAGGAAATCTGATTACCAATCCGGAGACTGCGGATCGTAAGGTATATAATGGCCCTGACATTGTCAGAGACTATAGCATCTTCTGCGGCTATTTCTGCGTGGATAAAAACAATGTTGTTATTGACGGCCCGCGTTCATGCTATTAAGGTATTTATGTGTATAATTAGAGGAGGTAAAAGTGAATATATACGTATTCCTGAAAAAAATAAGAATGATTGTGCCATTAATAACGGTCATATTATTGGCGAGCCTTCTTCCTGCACAGGATGATATGGCAAATGCCAAGACAAAGGTGGATCCGATTAGGGGAATATCAATCACGTTGCCGGTATATTCCGGCCGACCGAATCCACAGTGGTGGCTGACCGAAGGACCTGCCTATGATACTCTGGTGCAATTAATAAGATCGTTGAAAGCTGTTCCTGACACGCTTTTTGACTATAACGAGTGGAATCGACCGGGTTATGCCATTTTCCAGATTTACACAAGAGAAATCAAGGAGTTCCCGAAAGCAATTAATATTTGGAGAAATATGGCATATATTCCTCAGGACGGCGAAAAACCGCCACTATATGCAAAGGAAAGCGCAAGGCTGTATGATTTTCTGGTAGGGCAGGCCGAAGAGAGAGGATATAAGGAGTTTTTTGTAAATTACCATAAATCCCGAGAAAAAAAGCAGTAAAAAATCTTTAATCTGCCGGAAGTCAGGGCTGGAATTAGCCCTGACTTTTTTTGGGATTCATTTAGTCGGAAGAATATCTGCCTTTATTTAAAAATGCACACACCATGACGATTAGCATGGACTTATAAAAAGACGTCGCAAGCTGCAAGAATGCCGACGGCAGACTGTCCATTTGTATCTGACTAAAAACTAAACATTGATATTTTGTTGAAAAATCTTATTTTTGAGACAGTAACATCTCATATGAGTTTTGATAGAAATATATGAAACGCCCAAACCAAAGAATCATCATATTGGTCCTCTCAGTTATCTCACTCGTGGTTTTGGGGATTTTTTGGTGGAGGTCGGATATACAGAGAATAACAGATCTCGACTACCAGACACAATCGGAATTGCTGAAGCAATTCAATGATACCAGAGCGAGTTATGTCCTGGCCGAGACGAAAAGAATTTTTGTCGGCACATATATGCATTTAATCGATGATTATAGTATCGATAATCAAAAATATGAAATCATCGGGCAGTCGCGCCAATGCTGGATATTGTCGGGCCATCTGCATAAATTGACCCTGATCAGGCATCCTGAACTCAACATAAAGGAATCAGCCACTCCTCCGAGTTTGATTACCATTTATGCCGGTCATATTACCGGCGGGGCTTTACCGTTTCTGTCTATCGTGTTCATATTCCTGATGAGCCTGGCCGGTATATTCGTGAAGAAAGAAAGCCTGCCTCACATATTTGCTGGAGAAATTGATCACAAAAAGCGGAAAAAGTAACAGCAATACAACCTCATAAGAAGATATAGTACGATTGTTATGTTTTCATCGAATGGCAGAGAAGCATTTAATAAATACAAGATTCCCTTGATTATTTTTGGCGCCGCTTTTCTTCTCAGATTAATATTTTTTCTTTTGATGTCTTCCGAATATAACTCTGTGCAAATTATGAATTTATTCCCCGATACCCAGACATACCTTCAGGCCGCCGAAGGTCTCATCGGCAACAACGACATCGGCCGGTATGACCTGTATCTGGTCGGCCCCGGTTACCCGTTCTTTCTGGGATTGTTTGCCTTCGCCTTGAACAAGGCTTACTGGCTGATGATACTGGTGCAAATAATTCTCAGTTGTCTTTCGTGCGTCCTGATTTATGAAATATCCATCATGCTGACCGGAAACAGGATAATCGGCGTGGTCGCCGGATTACTGTCCGCTTTTTCGATGACATCTATCTCGCTGGCCAATGCCGTCCTGACCGAAACCCTGTTTTTCTTTTTATTTGCATTATCACTCTATATGTTTTTTAAGGCACTGAATGAAAATCGATATTGGATATATATCGTGTCCGGCATAACGGGCGGTTTTTCGATTCTGGTGAGGTCGGTTGCCATTCTCTTTCCACTGCTGCTGGTAATTTTCTTTTTATTATATCCGATTCAGGAAGGTGCTGCCGGGAAGAAGAAAGTTTTGCCGAGATTTGCCGTTCTTATTCTCTTATTTATTTTGTTGCCGCTGGTCTGGGGGATAAGAAATAATGCTGTTTACGGAACCCCCGCAATTGCCGGGACCGGCCTGGGTGCGGCCAGAGTATATCTTTCGGGAAAGGTTCTATACAACAGTCAGAATCGTTCACCTTATGAATTCAGGGAGTATCGGGACTCAATATTCAGAGCGATGGAGCCCGATATTAATGCCGGTAATTTCAAGAAATTGAATGATGAATCGATTGATTTTGTGGTGTCCACCTTTACAAATTATCCCGGTCTTTTCATAAAAGCATATTTTTCGACTATTCTGGAAAATATAACGTCCACCTCGACGCTTCAGCAGATACAGTTGCCGCAGTATAAGAAAACCTTCAAATTTCTTGATGATAACTTCAGCCTTGATTATAAGAATCCTCTTGTCCTGGTATTTTTTCTTGTCGGTTTTGTAATTCTATCAAGAAAGAATTTTCGTTCCGCTATAATTCTGCTCATGATTTATGTGTACTATGCCTTAATGTCAGGGATCACCTTCGGGCAGGGGTCGCGTATTTTCTTTCCGGCGCAGTCGGCGTGGCCGATTCTGGTCGCGATCGCGCTAATTTTCCTTTATGATCTGATACTGCTGGCCATGAGAACGCTGATTTCAAGAATCAGAAATGTTTCTTAAATTAGTGCCATCATTGCAACCTGGGCACCGAGCCGGATCATCGTGATTGTCGAACATATCTTTGACGGATTTTGATAGGTCATATAAAAAAATCCCCCTGCCGCCGTCGACAGGGGGCCTCTTAAGTGTGTATTTCATTTCAAGAGGTTAGCGTATATAACGCGTTCCGGGATAATAAGTTTCAAAAATAGGCAAAACGCCGAGGAGCTTTTGAGAATAATTGAACAATTTCCCCAAAATCAAAATATTATAAGAGCAGGATTGTCTTGCTGTTAGAATTGCATTAATCAGTAATGCAAGCGGATTTCATAATCTTTGAGCGCCCGTTCGGCCGATTTCATGCTTTTGTAGGCGGTCAGTACCTGATTAAGTTTGCCTGGATTATGCTTGAAGCCGGGCTCCGCCGACTGGCGCTTTATGATTCTCTGCCAGCTGTCAAGCTTGTCGAGATAATCGGTGATGAGCGACTGCCATCCGTGGTCAGGTTTGTTCATCGTCATTACCCCCCTTGGAATTTCGGTTCCTGATTAAAATGAACCCCCGGATAATTTTTGCCCCGGTAAGATCAATTTATTCGATAAAAAAACCCCGATCTGATACTGCGACGTTGTCGATTCGATGATGAAACAAAAGAAAACTGGTTACCCTGTATGTAAACTATATACGCAACTGACATTAATTGTCAAGAGGTTGGATTTAATTATTTTGATAAAATATTTTATGGACTATTTTCGCTCAATAGTTTTTTGTTGACCGGAATCCGGAAGAGAATACATTAGAAAGCATGAAATTGACTTATATAAAGGCACTTGCGGCGATATTAATCATTTTTACCTGTATTATTGTTATTTCTGTGCCAACATCGGGACAGGATGAAAAAAAATCCACGGCCACGCCAAAGGTCCAGGCTTCAATAAATAAAATCTGCGTAACATTCGATAATCTGCCGGCCGAGCGCAATTATGAAAGAATCGAACGCTTCTGGATCACCGATCAGATTCTCGAAGCCCTGAAGAAGCATAAGGCACCATCGGCGGGCCTTGTTGTGGGCGAAAGTATCGAGGGCGACTGGGAGCTGCTGGTGAAGTGGCTCGAGGGCGGACATACCCTTGGATTCATGACCTTCACCGGGCAGGATCTGGATAATGTCCCGGTTGATATATATCTGGATGATATCAAGAAGGGCAAAGAGTCCATCGAGGACCTGGTCTGGTCGTATAAGCAGGAAGGCAGGTTTTTCCGGTTTCCATATTTGCATTACGGCGATCTCCCCGAAATAAAACAGGAGGTTCAGGATTACCTGGATGAGATGCAGATTATAGTGGCGCATCCCACCGTCGTCACCGAGGATTTCGTATATAATCTTTCGCTGGAAAAAATATACGGCAGCACCGACACCCTAAAATTTATGGCTCTGCGAGATGAATACATGGCGCACATTCTGGAGCGGTTGGGATCCGCCGAGACACTGGCCAAAGAAATCATGGGACGCCCGGTCCGGCATATTCTTCAGCTCCGCGCCAACCGACTGAATGCCATGTTTATCGATGATCTGCTGACTTTGCTCGAGGAAAAAGGATACAAATTTATTTCACTCAAGGAAGCCCTTCAGGATAAAGTTTATCGTAAAGAAGAAGCGTATTTCGGCAATAAGGGTCTTTCATATTTGGAGCGGATAAAATATTCCGATACCGATTATCTCCCGGCCTCGGACTGATATTAAATTTTCCCGAATATTGATTGATCTGCATCGTCATCATTTTTCAAATCTACTTGAATTTCTTGACCTAATAGGCTATAATTTAATTAAATAATAATAATCAGGACAAAGGAGCCTTTATGGATATATTGGAATTTGCCATGCAGATGGAAAAAGACGGCAAGGCTTTTTATGAAAAGCAGGCGTCCGGCACTACTAATCCCGGGTTGAAGAAAGTATTGCTGTCGATGGCCGAGGAAGAAGAGCGCCATTATAAATATTTCAAGCGCTTGAAGGAAGATCCGGACGATATCAACGCTTCTTTTACCGGCGCCGAGACAATCAGCAAGATCCAGAACATTTTCGAGCAGATGGCCTCGAATCCGAAAGGTGTGCAATTCGGCGAGAATGAGCTATCCGCCTGGAAAGAAGCGTTTAAGCTGGAAGAAAAGTCCAAAAAACTCTATGAAGAGCAGGCGGCCAAAGAGGGCGACCCGAAACGCAAGGCTCTTTTTATCAAAATTGCCGGGGAGGAGCAGAATCATATTTATATGATCGACGGCGTTCTGATGTATGCCCGGCAGCCGGAAAGTTTTGCCGACAGCGCCCAGTTCAAGAATTTCCGATCGCTTGAGGGGTGGGGCAGGGATTAAAGTGCCTTTACAAAATCAAAACGGCGCCATGTCGATTCAGGCGCCGTTTCTTTTATTATTCACAATTACAAGACATAAACACTCCTCTTTTATGATATAACCAATTGAGACATAAAAAAATGGCCGAATATTGGCTGATTAATTGTCCGATAAGGGGTTAAAGGCGGAATTTTAGTGATTTTTTTCACAATATCCCTTGACTTTGCCTGCTTATTTATTGATAATATGTTATAATTGTGAATCGAGGGCCTGATAAGTTCTTAATGGCCTGAAATGAAAGAACTAAAATGCCCTCCTGGTATTTTGACAACTCCGGCAGCAAAGGATTAATCAAAGATGACGGATGAGTCCGGTCTGCGCTACCCCGCCTTAAAAAAGAGAATTATCGCCATTGTCGGTGGTTTTGGGAGTGGTAAGACCGAGGTATCCGTAAATCTGGCTAAATACTTTGCCGCGATCGAAAAGGCCCGGGTCACGATTGTTGACCTTGATCTGGTCAATCCTTATTTCCGCAGTCGTGAAGTGATCAGTGAACTTGAAGCCATGGGTATTACGGCCATAGCCCCTCGGGGCAATCAATTTTATGCCGACTTGCCGATACTCATGCCGGAAGTCAAAGGCGCCATTGAAAAAAGTAACGGCAAATTGATTCTTGATGTCGGGGGCGATGCCCAGGGAACCAGGGCTCTTGGCTCTATTGCCGAGTCAGTCGATCCTGGCGATTATGAGATGTTAATGGTTTTAAATAGCCGCCGCCCACAGACAGCCGATGTTGCGGGGTGCATGAAAACCATCGAGAGAATTGAGGCGTCGGCCCGACTGAAATTTACCGGCTTGATTTCGAATACACATATGATAGATGAGACCACCCCGGAAATACTTGTCGAGGGGTATTACCTGTCCCTTGAAGTCAGCCGGACCAGCGGTCTTCCGGTTCAGTTTGTCAGCGCCAAGCGGAGTATTCTCGATTTGACCGATACATCGGTCTTCGCCTGTCCGGTGCTGCCGATGACACGATCGATGTTGAAGCCATGGGAAAGAAAAGAAAAACCGGTTTAAAATGATTTATTAACCGAAGGGAATGATTCATGCCCGGTGTACGAATAGATAAGAACTACTGTAAAGGATGCGAATTGTGTGTGAAGGCGTGTCCGATGCAGATTTTGAAAATGTCGAAGGAAATAAACCTGAAGGGTTATTTCTTCGCCCAGTTGGTCGAACCGACCAGATGCATCGGCTGTAGGATTTGTGCCATCACCTGTCCCGATGTGGCCATAGAGGTGCATGCCCATGGGACGCAATTCGTTTTATTCGAATATTGACGGGGAGATGAAAGATGGCCAAGAGATTAATGAAAGGAAATGAGGCGATCGGCGAGGCGGCCATTTGCGCCGGCGCCATCAATTATTTTGCCTATCCGATTACTCCCCAGAGCGAAGTGGCCGAGTATCTTTGCTGGCGGCTTCCGGAGGTCGGTGGTGTTTTCGTGCAGGCCGAATCGGAAGTGGCAGTGGGGAATATGCTTTTCGGAGCGGCGGCATCAGGCAAGCGGGTCTTCACGACTTCATCATCGCCCGGAATCAGTCTGATGCAGGAAGCCATTTCATTCATGGCGGGCGCCCACCTTCCGGTGGTGCTGCTCAATATCATGCGGGGCGGCCCCGGCCTGGGCGGTATCCTGCCGGCGCAGTCCGATTATTTTCAGGCGGTTAAGGCGGGCGGACATGGTGACTATCACCTGATCGTGCTGGCTCCTGCTTCGGTTCAGGAGGCGGTCGATTTGATGATTCTCGCCTTCGATCTGGCGGATAAGTATCGCAATCCGGTGATGATAATCGGGGATGGTATGATCGGCCAGATGATGGAATCGGTCGAATTTCCGGAGAAATATCGTGAGCAGAATGATCCGAATGCCGTTAATTGGTCGCTGACCGGCGCCAAAGGACGCAAGGCGCGGATCGTCAAATCGCTCTTCCTCGATCCGCAGAAACTCGAGGATAACAGCTTTCTGCTGGCCGATAAATACAAAGAAATCAAGAAAAATGAAATCCGTTATGAACTGTATAAAGTATCCGATAAAAACCGAATCCTGATCGCCGCTTATGGAACCATGGCCAGAATCTGCCAGACCGCTATCGATGAAATGGAAGAAGAAGGCATCAGTATCGGCCTGTTCCGGCCGATATCGCTCTATCCTTTTCCCGAAAAGGCCATCCATGATGAAGCCGTGAAGAAAAATATCGAAAGGGTCCTGACGATTGAGATGAGTGTCGGCCAGATGGTTGAGGATATCGAGCGGTGTGTCCAGGGCAGGAAGCCGGTTGACTTTTTCGGTCGGACCGGCGGAATAGTCCCGACACCAAATGAGGTAAAAGACAAAATCCGGGAGTTACTGGGTAAGAAAAAGTGATCTTCGCAATAAAACGAGGATATTATGATAAATGATGCGACCACAATTTTCAAAAGGCCGGAGGCGCTGAGCGAGAATATCACCCACTATTGTCCGGGGTGCACTCACGGCGTTATCCATCGACTTGTGGCCGAGTCGCTCGATGAACTCGGCCTTCGCGATCGAGCGGTCGGGGTCGCGCCGGTGGGTTGCTCGGTCCTGATATATAATTATTTCACCTGCGATTTTCTCGAGGCACCGCATGGACGTGCCCCGGCGTTGGCCACCGGCTTCAAGCGGGTCCGCCCTGACATGATATGTTTTACATATCAGGGCGACGGCGATCTGGCCTCGATTGGAATGGGCGAAATAGTCCATGCCGCCAACCGCGGCGAGAAAATCACAGTCATATTTGTCAATAATGCCATCTACGGTATGACCGGCGGGCAGATGGCCCCGACCACCATGCCGGGACAAAAAACCACGACATCCCCGATGGGGCGCGATGTTTCATTGGCCGGCTATCCCATTCGTATGGCCGAACTGCTGTCAACATTGCGGACGCCGGCGTTCATCGCCCGGGCCGCCGTGCATACACCGATGCACATCATCGCGGCCAAAAAGATGATCAAGAAGGCGTTCCGGCTTCAAAAAGAAGGCAAGTGTTTCAGTCTCGTAGAGGTGCTTTCGACCTGTCCGACCAACTGGGGAATTGATCCCTCGGCCGCCACCAAATGGGTGGGCGAAGCCATGCAGCCCTATTATCCTCTCGGGATCTATAAAGATCCGGAAAGGGAGGAGGGCTGATTATGGCAAAGCAGATTGAAGTTGTCTTTGCCGGGTTCGGCGGACAGGGAGTTATGACGGCCGGCCAGTTGCTCGCGTACGCCGCCATGGAAGAAGGCAAACAGGTTGTCTGGATACCATCCTATGGCCCGGAGATGCGCGGCGGCACGGCCAATTGCACCGTGGTTGTCTCCGACAGCCGGATCGGTTCGCCGATCATCAATAATCCGATGTCGGCCTGTGTTTTTAACCGCCCGTCACTGGATAAATTCGGTTCGATGATTCGGCCGGGCGGATTGTTGCTGATTAATTCTTCACTGATCGATGTCACTTCCGGGCGGGATGATATCAAGGAATTTCTGGTTCCCGCCAACGATATAGCCATGAAAGCGGGCAATGCCAAAGTCACCAATATGGTCATGCTGGCGGCCTATGTGGAAGCGACCTCGGTCGTATCTTTCGAGACGCTGTTGAAAATGCTCGACAAAAAGATGGGCGGGGGAAAAATGAAGAACCTGATTGATATCAATCACAAGGCAATCGAGGCGGGCCGCAAGATAATCAGGCAGCAGGTCAGTGTATAGGGGTGAGGTATGGTAAGCAAAGTAATCAGGATAGATAAAGTCAGAGAAATCATCAATCGCAGCCCCAAAATTCCGGGGTCTCTTATTACGGTGCTTCAGGATATCCAGTGCGAATTTCAATATCTCCCGCGTATGGGCATGGAGGAAACGGCCAAAGAGCTGAATGTGCCACTCAGCAAGGTTTGCAGCGTGGCGACATTCTACAATGCCTTCAGCCTGACGCCGCGAGGTGAAAATATCATCCGTGTCTGCAAAGGTACCGCCTGTCATATCAAGGGGGCCGATCTTATTCTGGAGCAGCTCGAAACCGGACTCGGCCTTAAACCGGGCGAGACCTCCGGGGATCTTAAATATACCGTCGAGGTGGTCAACTGTGTGGGGGCCTGCGCTATGGCGCCGTTGATGATTGTTAATAATAAATATCACGGCAATGTCCGCTGCGACAAGGCGCTGAAATTGGTGAAGAAGGATTGATATGTACATAGATAGTATTAAAAAACTGAACCAATGGCAGAAAGAATGCCGGACAGCGGCCGAGGAGCATAAAAAGAAAGTGCTGGTCTGTCTCGGGCCGGGTTGTCTGGCCAGCGGCTCGGACCAGATTCTGGCCGAGTTCAACAAGGTCCTGAAAGACAAAAAGCTTAAAGGGATCACGGTTGAGTCGGTGAAAAAAACCGGGTGCCACGGTTTCTGCGCCCGCGGGCCGCTCGTTGTTATCGAACCAGAGGGGATATTTTATTCCAAAGTCAAAAAGGGTGATGTCGCCAAAATTGTCGAACAGACTCTTCAAAAGGGCGAATTGATTAATCGGCTGCTTTATACCGATGACAAGCACAAAGAGCCGATTGTTGAATATAAAGAGATCCCGTTCTATAAACGGCAGCAGAAAATCTCGCTGCGCAATGTCGGCCGGATCGATCCCGACAAAATCACCGACTATATCGCCGAAGGCGGTTACAGTGCACTGGCCAAGGTCCTTGGAAACTTGAAGCCGAAGGAAGTCATCGATACCGTAAGCAAATCAGGTATCAGAGGGCGCGGCGGCGGCGGCTTCGGGACCGGGCGGAAATGGGCCAGTTGCGCGAGTATCGAGTCCGATATCAGGTACGTGATCTGCAACGGTGACGAGGGCGATCCCGGCGCCTTTATGGATCGCTGCATTATGGAGGGTGATCCACATACGGTTCTGGAAGGGATGATTATCTGCGCCTATGCCATCGGCTCGACCGAAGGATATATTTATGTTCGTGAAGAGTATCCTCTGGCGGTGATTAGTCTCCAGAAGGCCATCGAGGCGGCCCGGGAACATAATCTTCTGGGTGACAATGTCATGGGGACCGGGTTTAAATTCGACATCAGGATCAGCCGCGGCGGCGGCGCCTTTGTCTGCGGCGAATCATCGGCATTGATGAGATCGGTCGCCGGCGAAGTCGGCGAACCGCGCGCCAAGTATATTCGCTCGGTGCAGAAAGGACTGCACGACAAGCCGACGGTCCTGAACAATGTCGAGACTTTTGCCACGATACCGGTCATCATGGAAAAAGGCGCCGATTGGTTCGCCTCCATCGGAACCAGAAAGAGCACCGGAACCAAAGCCTTCTCGCTGGCGGGCAAGGTCAAGAACACCGGTTTAATAGAGGTCCCAATGGGTATTACGCTAAGGGAAATCATCTATGAAATCGGCGGCGGAATCGACAAGAACAGAGATTTCAAGGCAGTCCAGACCGGCGGCCCGTCGGGCGGCTGTCTTCCCGCCGAAAAGCTTGATCTGCAGGTCGATTTCGATACCTTGACCGAGGCCGGATCGATGATGGGTTCGGGCGGCATGATTGTCATGGACAGCCGCACCTGCATGGTCGATGTGGCCAGGTACTTCCTGAATTTCCTGGTCGAGGAATCATGCGGCAAGTGCGTTCCGTGCCGGGAAGGCCTGTACCAACTGCATGATCTCTGTGTCAGGATATGTGAAGGAAAAGCCGAGGAGGACGATCTGGTGCTGATGGAAAGGCTTTCCAAGGTTATCCAGAGCGCATCCCTGTGCGGACTGGGTCAATCCGGGCCGAATCCGTTTGTCAGTACTATAATGTATTTCCGCGATGAATATCTGGCGCATATTCGGGATAAGAAATGCCTCGGCGGCATCTGCCGCAGCCTGATAAGGTTCGATATTACCGACGCCTGTACCGGCTGCCTGGCCTGTATTGCGGTTTGTCCCGTTGATGCCATAACCGGCGAAAAGAAAAAGAAACATATTATAGATCAGGATTTATGTACCCAATGCGGGTCGTGTTATGATATCTGTAATTATGACGCCATTGAAATAAATTAACAGGGTGGAATATGGTATCTATAATAATAAATGGAAAAGTCGTCAAGGCCAGAGAAGGCGAGATGCTTCTGGTGGTGCTGAAGCGCCAGGGAATCGATATTCCCGCCCTGTGCCATCATGAAGCGATCGAGCCGGCCGGCAACTGCCGCCTGTGCACGGTGGAGATAACCAAAGAAAGCTGGAACGGCTGGAAAAAGCATGTCACTTCATGCCTGTACCCGGTCGAGGAGGGGCTGATTGTCGGCACCCATTCTCCGGAAGTTATGGAGATTCGTAAGATTATTCTCGACCTGCAACTGGCCCGTTGTCCCAACTCGGAATACATTCAGAAACTTGCCGAAGAGTATGGCATTACCGAAACGAGTTATAGGGTCCGGCCCGATGGCGACAACTGCATTATGTGCTATGCCTGCACCCGCATTTGCGAGGTCCTCGGCAAGAGTGCCATCTCGGCCATCAACCGGGGTCGTGAAAAAGTCATTGCGCCGCCATTCGGCGAAGAACCGGCCGATTGTATCGGCTGCCTGAGTTGCGCGCAAATATGCCCGACTGATGTTATCCCCTGGAGCGATGAAAACGGAATTCGGACCATCTGGAAAAAGAAATTCGATCTCATTGCCTGCAAAAAGTGCGGCAAGACGATCATTGCGAAAGAATTCGCCGACTATCTTGTCGAGAAACGGGAACTGCCTCCGGAATACTTCGAGACCTGCGATGACTGTAAGCGCTTGGAACTGGCCCTGAAAATGGGCGGCCTGGTCGATGCCGCGAAGGAGGTTGCCTTATGATGTTCCGTTATAAAGTAATCCCCTCGCTCTGTATCGGCTGCCGCACCTGCGAGCTGGCCTGTGCGTTCACTCATACGCAGGATAAAAAACCGGGCCGCAGCCGGATTTACCCGATCACCTATGCCAAAGATAAATATGTGCCGGTCGTCTGTTTGCAGTGCGATGATGCGGCCTGTGCCAAATCCTGTCTGTTTGATGCTCTCAAGCGTAATGAAGAGACCGGGGCTATCGATCTGGACAAAGAACGGTGTGTCAAATGCATGGCCTGTGTTGCGGCCTGCCCATTCGGATGCAGCCTTGTGGATGATATTCACGACGAAATTGTAAAATGTGACATTTGTGAGGGAAAACCGGCCTGTGTTCAGTTCTGCCCGACCAAGGCATTGGTTTATGAGAAGATAGGCTGAGGATTCGAAATATTCTGCCAAGTTTGTTTTTGCTGTTATTGTGATTTATTCATTTGGCCGGTTGATTTTTCGACCGGCCGTTTGTTTTCCCGAATAAGTTTGACAACCACAAGGTGTTGCCATATATTTTGAGCTTTGAAAGGGCCTTCCGGGCCGGAAATTTGTCATAAGTTTTTATATAGAGGGAGTTTTCAATAAAAATGACGAAATCGAGGAATTTAGCAATAACCGTATCAACCGCCCTTGTCGCAACGATACTCATGGTTATGTTTATCGGCTGCGGCGGTGAAAAAACCGAAACTGCTCCGCAATATGAGGGTTGGGGCAAATACAGTTACAAGCATTTTGTCTTTCATTACCCCGAGGGCAGTTACTGGGGCAGGAATATCGACCGATTGTCAGGGGCATATGAGAGATATTTGCAGGAAGACTGCGCTTTTCTTGCTATGGCGTTTCCCAAAGACACCATTCATTTTTACATTCATAATAACGATGTTGAGTTGGCCCAGTTGACGGGACATTCCGGGCCTTATCACACCCAGAACCAGATTCACTGGAACCGGGTGCCGCCGTTCGGGACGCCTCTGGCTGAATATCTGGTCGATAATATGGGCCTTCGGCGCACCGACTATGATTTTCTGCGTGACGGCCTGGTGGCTCTGCGCGATTATTCAGGGAGTGACTACCATCATAACGCCGCCTCGCTGATCGAACTTAAGCAGTTCATACCGCTCGATTCGCTGATAAACAACGAAAGTTACGCCCGCCAGGAATCCCGGCCTCGGCAATGGGAAGCGGCATCGCTGGTGGGATACCTGACTTATAATTTCGGCATTAATCGTTTCAAAATGCTCTGGCAAACAACCGCCTCGTTCGACAAGGCGGTTCAGGAATTGTTTGACATGGATATGAAGACGCTGGAAGAGCAATGGCTGGGTTTTGCGCAGGCTCGTTACAAAGGCATTCACAAGGAAACCATATATCAGGATTCTTCGAAAATCGAATAATCGGGAGGCACTATGGCTGACCAGGAATGGAAAACAGCAATAACCAATATAGGCCCCGGCAAAATAAAAGTGCGGGGCTATGATATCACACAAATCATGGATAAGCTCAGTTTCGCCGAGGCGGTTTTCCTGATTCTGAAAGGTGAACTGCCGAACAAGGCGGAGGCCGAGATGATGCGGGCGATACTGGTTTCATCGATCGATCACGGCTGTTCGCCGCCGTCGGTGCTGGGAACACGTACCATCCTCTCCGGCGGCAATTCGCTCAATGCCGCTATCGCCGGCGGGGTGCTGGTGATCGGCGACAGCCACGGCGGCGCCATCGAGAATGCCGCGCGCATCATGCAGGAATGGGCGGCCAAAGAGGGTGATGTCAAAACGCTGGCCGATCAACTGGTGGACTGGAGCCGCGAGCAGAAATTCCGCATGCCCGGTTTCGGGCACCGGCTGCACAATATCGACCCGCGGACTTTGAAGTTATTCGAGATTGCCGCCAAACAGAAATTCTCGGGACGGCATATTGAATTGTGCAAAGCGATCGAGAAATCACTGGCCGAAAAACTGGGCAAGCCGCTGCCGATCAATGTTGACGGCGCCATCGCGGCGGTGATCTCCGACATGGGTTTCGACTGGCGGCTGGGCAAAGGTTTCTTCATTATTTCGCGGGTGCCGGGGCTGCTGGCGCACGCCTACGAAGAGATGACGCGTGAGAAACCGATGCGACAGCTGGGCAATCGCAATTTTGTATATGACGGCCCGCCGGACCGGGAGATATAAGCCAAGTGGTATTAATGGTGTCGGGTCACACTCTCGACAAATCTCGAGCAAGACCCGACACAACTTGAATGAAATTGCATTGTATCATTTCAAGTATTAATTTGATTTCAATGTATCCGGGAGGGCAAATCATGTCTGATCTCGTAGTGGGAACAAAAACCGCCGAATTAAACAAATTATTTGAAGATTGGAAACAGCAATATGCTGGACTGAAAATTGATACCACGAAGTTTAGCGCGGACGGCATTATTTGTGAAGATAAATATGATGCGGCGAAGAAAAAGATTCTATTTGTTTTACGAGAGACAAATGATTTCCCTGAGGGCGATCTGAGAGTTCTGTACAGGGATGGACCAAAACTACAAATGGCCGCCCAGCTTTCAAAATGGGCCACTGGAATATTATATGATTTCCCTGATTATAGCGAAGTGGATATGAATGAAAATAATATTCGGACTGAAGCTATTAAGAGTATCGCTATAATGAATGTAAAGAAATATACTGGTGGAGCCATTGCAGATTTTAACCTTCTGCATGTCTTCACAAAATTGGATAAAGATCTTATTAAGCGGGAAATTGATATTATTAAACCCCAAATTATAGTCTGCTGTAATACGTTTATTGAATTAATGTGGGCTTTAGACTTGGAATTGGATATGAGCGACCTTGAAAATATTTTTGGCAAATCATATATATATAATGGTGCTCGAATAGTAGTTTGGCAGCATCATCCATCGGATAGAGGCAAACATAGTGAAAATTATGATAGGCTTAAAAAGTTATTCCAAAAAACCGGACTTACCAAGGAATTTGCCCAGTAATGCAACTTGTTTTAGCTACTAAGAATAAAGATAAAATCAGAGAGATAAAGCATCTCCTCGAAGAGCTTCCGGTGACGATCATGACGTTCGAGGATTTTCTCGATTTCCCCGATATCGAAGAAACCGGGGAGACGCTCGAGGAAAACGCCATTCTCAAAGCCAGGGGCATCGCCGAGTTTACCGGTTTGGCGGCGCTGGCCGATGATTCCGGGCTTGAAGTTGATGCCCTGGGCGGCGCGCCGGGAGTTTATTCATCACGATATGCCGGCCCCGGATGCACCTATGACGACAACAACCGGAAACTGCTGAAAGAACTGGAAGGGATTCCGAAAGAGAACCGAACCGCCCGTTTCAGGACCGTTATTGCGATTGCCTGGGATGAGAATAAAGTCGAAACGGTCGAAGGAACGGTGGACGGTTTTATTGCAGGACAAAAAACCGGCCGGGACGGTTTCGGCTATGATCCGGTCTTTTTCTCCCCGCCGGCCGGAAAGACCTTCGCCGAGATGACGCTTGTGGAAAAAAACAAAGTCTCGCATCGGGGGAAGGCTCTGGTCAAGGCGCTGGAGCTTCTGGCCGGGCATTTGAATCGAATAAACCTGTAAGGGTGTATTTGAAATACGCCCTCTTCTGGATCAATTCGGATAAATCAAAAGGGTTGACTTGAATCCATAATTAAATATATTGGTTCTGCCATTGGGCGATTCGGGGTGTGGCGCAGCCTGGTAGCGCACTTGCTTTGGGAGCAAGGAGCCGGAGGTTCAAATCCTCTCACCCCGATTTTTTTATGCCGGAGGTTTACTTCGCTTCGCTCAGCATCTACGATCCTTCGGAACTCAGGATCTACGACAAATCCTCTCA